>VFLF01000621.1 GCA_009885185.1 Nitrosomonadales bacterium
CTCCTTCGAGGAACTGGCGATGTGGGTGTTTCGCACGCTGACCTACGGCGGTTACGCGGTGATGCGCGACGGCACGCCCGAACAAAAACAATCGATCCTGCCGCGTGTCGCTAGAGGTGAAATCGCGGTGTGTTTCGGCATCACCGAGCCGCATTCGGGATCGGACGCGGCGGCGCTGACCACCAAGGCGACCGAACATGAAGGCGGGTATCTCATTAACGGACAGAAGGTGTTCACCTCCGGCATGGATTGCAGCGAGCTGTGCCTGCTGATCGCGCGAACTTCCAGTGAAGGGAAAAAGCACGAAGGCATCACCAACTTTTTGATCGAAACCACGTTACCGGGTATTGAGATCAAAAAAATCAAAACGCTGGGTCAGCGCGCCATCGGCACCACGCAGGTGTTTTACAACGACGTGCAGGTACCGATGACGGCGGTGCTAGGCAAGGTGGGCGAGGGCTGGCGTTCGGTGGATGCCTATATCTGGTACGAGCGGCTGTGTCTGTCGGCGGCGCGCACGGGTGCGGCTACTGCGGCGTTTGAATACGCGCTGAACTACGCCAAAACACGCAAGCAGTTCGGCAAGACCATCGGTGAATTTCAGGCCGTCTCGCACAAGCTGGCGGACATGAAGATGATGCTCGATATTTCGCGTACCATGGTCTATCGCTTCGCTTGGCTGATGGATCAGGGAAAAGCCACGCGCCAGGACGCGGCGGTGGTGAAGCTGCACACCGGCGAAACCTACAAGGCCGTGTCCGACATGGGTCTGCAAATTCTCGGCGGCTACGGTTATTGCATGGAATACCCGATGCAGCGCTTTTTTCGTGATTCGCGGTTGGCGACCATCGGCGCGGGCACCTCCGAGATACAGCGCAATATCATTGCTCGCGGGTTGGGGCTTTAAGTTCTTTTTGACGCAGATTTACGCAGATGAACGCAGATAAAAAACCCTCTACGTCATTCCCGCGCAGGCTGGAATCCATGAGGAGTGCCATATGGCGCAGTGTTATGGGTTCCCGCCTGCGCGGGAGCGACAGTGCGGGTAATCTGCGTAAATCCGTGTCGAAAGTTTTTGAAATTCCAATATGACCCACCCACTCACCGGCGTACGCATCCTCGAACTCGGTCAGATCATCGCTGGCACTTACGGCAGTCAGGTGCTGACCGACCTGGGCGCGGAAGTCATCAAGATCGAAACGCCCGAGGGCGACTTGGGGCGTATTCCCTCGGTGGCGCCGTACAAGGGTATCAGCACGCTGTTCCTGACGTTTAACCGTAACAAAAAAAGCATTGTCATCAATCTCAAGTCGGACGAAGGCCGCGCGATTTTTCATGATCTGGTGAAAGTGTCGGACGTGGTGATCGACAATTTTCGCGCCGGCGTGCTTGAGCGGCTGCAGGCGGATTACGCGACCCTGTCCGCGATCAATCCGCGCATTATTCAATGTTCGGTAACCGGCTTCGGCAGCGAAGGCGCTTACAAGAATTTTCCCGCGCTCGATCTGGTGATTCAATCCATTGGCGGCTATTTGTCGATTACTGGCGAGCCGGGCAGGCCGCCCGCGCGCGTCGGTATACCGCTGGCGGATTTAAGCGGCGGCATTTTTTCGTGCGAGGCTGTGCTGGCGGCACTGTATCAGCGCGAACGCACCGGCAAGGGTTGTCGTGTCGAAACCTCAATGTTCGACGGCATGCTCAACTTGCTGAGTTACATGGCGACGCATTACCTGACGGCGGGCGAAGTGCCTACGCCGCAGGGTACCTCGCATGAATTTACCGTGCCATGGCAGGCGTTCGCGGCGCAGGATGGTTATCTCGTCATCGCCACGCGGCAGGAAAATTTCTGGAAAAAACTCTGCGTCGTGCTCGAACACCCGGAGCTTGCCGACGATCCGCGCTTTGCCACCAATCCGAAACGTCTGGAGCACCGTGACATCATCGTGCCGCTGCTTGAAAGTATTCTGAAGCAGCGTACGGTGAAGGCGTGGCTGGAAAAACTCTACGCAGCCGACGTGCCTGCCGCACCGGTGAATGATCTCGCGGGCGCGTTTGCCGAGCCGCCGGTGGCGGAGCGCGAGATGATCGTCGAATACGATCATCCCGAAGTGGGCCGCGTGCGCCTGCCGGGCAACCCGATCAAATTCGACGGCATGGGCAAAACGATTTCGAATCCGGCACCGCTGCTGGGTGAGCATACCGATGCCGTATTGACCGAACTGCTGAAACTGCCGGCGGCACGCATCGCTGCCTTGCGTCAGCAAGGCGTTGTTAAATAGTTGTTTAAAAACAATTACTTATAGGTGATCGTATGAGGGGCATGTATTGGGAGGAATGGGACATCGGCGCGGAGTTCACAAGTCCGGCGCGCACCGTCACCGAGGCGGACATCGTGACCTTCGCGGGCTTGTCGGGCGACTACAACCCGCTGCACATCAACGAGGAATACTGCAAGACCACGCAGTTCGGCACGCGCATCGCGCACGGGCCGCTGGTGTATGCGATAGCGGCAGGACTGATCTTTCAGTTGCATCTCTACGACGATACGCTGATTGCGTTTCTCGGTTTCGACAGCCTGAAATTCACCAACCCGGTGAAGGCAGGCGACACCATCCACGCCAAACTTAAGGTGCTGGAAAAACGCGAATCGTCAAGAGCCGACCGCGGCATCATGAAGCGCCAGTTGCAGGTGTTCAATCAGCGCGGTGAAATGGTGCAGGATGCGGTGCAGGCGTTTTTGCTCAAGCGCAAGCCTGCTTGACATGATGATGATGGGAGCAAAATAACATGGCGCTGAACTGGTTGCCTGGCCGCAAGATCGATCACCCGATGGCCAATCTGAAAAAAACGCGCGAGATGGTGGAGGCGCTGCCGCGCGGCGATTCGGTGCGCGCGCTGGAAGACGCCGCTTCGTGGCTGGGGTCGATCACGCGCGAGCCGGGTTTCAAGCTGGATTACCGGCTTGAGCTGCTCGATTTGATAGATGCCGGGGCGAAAGCGCACTGGCACGCAGTAGCGCCGGATTACCTGGACGCGCCACGCCTGCAAAAACTCTACGAAAACCGGCTATGGAATGCGTTTTTCAGTTACTGGCGCGGGCTGAGCGATGCCTATTTGCGTTGCCTGAAGCAATTTCAGTCGGGCGAGGCTTCCGGGATGGAAAAGGAATTGCCGCGGATCGTGGGCCGCGCGCTGCGTTCGCTGACATTGCAAATCAAGTGGCGGCTGTTGCGTTATGAAATTATTGAAGAGCGCATCTGGGACGATCTCGGCGCCACGTATTTATTCGCTGAGAGCCGTGGATTTGCGCGTAAACAGACCGCAATTTATCCCGGTAAGCACGGCGAATCCTGCGCGCAGGAGGAGTTGCTCAAGGCATTGCTGCTTGCCGTGTCCGCGCCGGATGCGCTGACGCCGGTCAAGCTGCAAATCGCCGAACGCATAGTGGCGCATGTGGCGCGGTTGGGCGTGGTGGAAACGGTGCGCATGTCTGGCAGCGGGTTTTACTTCGATCTGGCCATGCATGTCGCGCCGGCGCGCGTGTACAATGGTATGCACTCGGGCAACATGGTGCGTTTTTTCGGCCCCTCCAAGGGCCGCGAGGCGCTCCACGATCTTGCGCAGGCTATCAATCAACAAGGCGCCGTGCCTGATGATCTTAACTTGGGCGGGAATTTTAGCAGGCAGATGGTGATGAGTGTGCTGTCTCATATCGGCAGCTACTGGTCGGACGCCCCGCCGGAACGCCGTGCACCGCGCCTGAAACTGGTAACACGCCTTACCATTGTGCCGGGTTTCAGCGAAGCGGTGGCGTGGATAGGTTCCAATGACGACAACGATTCGCTGGAGTTCGTAACGCCGGTGATTTCAGAGAGCTGGGTTGTATCCAATGCGAGCGACGGCGGCTATGGCGCCACTGTTCCCAGCAACAAGGGCGATTGGCTCAGGAATGGCGCGCTGGTGGGGCTGCGGGCCGAAGGCCAAAACTCGTCGCGGGTGGGTATCATACGGCGCACAAATCGCGACAAGGAAGGCCAGCGGCGTGTCGGCATCGAGGTGCTGAGCAAGGTAGCGGTTCCGGTGCGATTTTCGCTGGCGAGTGAAAAGCCGGCGGTACCCGCGGGTGATATGAACAACGCGTTATTGCTCAGCAGCAAGCCGGATGCGAATGGGCAGATCACATTGTTGTTACGAGTCGGCGGCTATGTGGCAGGCAAGCCCGCCCGCCTGTCCGTGCGCGGCAAGGGTTATTGGTTGTCGGCGGTCGCCTTGACGGAAGAGGGCGACGATTTTGATCTGGCGACGTTCAAGATTGTCAAAGCGATGTGATGCAGCGATGTGACGCTGCGGGAAAGGAGACGAATGCATAATCGCCGCGAACGGATTATTGCGCTAGGCGCGGGTGCGTTGATTCTGTGCGCACTCGTGCCGGAAGCGCATGCTCAGACATTTCCTTCGAAACCGGTCCGGATCGTCGTGGGGTTCCCGCCCGGAGGTCCCGCCGATTACACCGCGCGCGTGCTTGCAGACAAGCTGCCGGCGCTGCTGGGTGTAAACGTCATCGTCGAAAACCGCGTAGGCGCGAATGCCACGATCGGCGCCGATCACGTGGCGAAATCGCCGCCGGACGGCCATACGTTGTTTCTGACGACCTGCGGAGCGGTGGCGATCAGTCCTCACATTGGCGCAAAGCTGCCTTACGATCCGTTACGCGACTTTACGCCGATCGCGCAGGTCGTCACGGCTTACAGCACGCTTGCCGCACATCCGTCGCTGCCGGTCAAGAATGCGAAGGAATTCGTGGCGTTGGCACGCGCGAGCAAGGGTCAGATCACCATGGCCTCGACCGGCATCGGCAGCATCCCGCATCTTGCGCAGGAGCTGCTTAAAGCCTCGGCCAAAATCAATCTCATACACGTGCCCTACAAGGGCGCCGGGCCGGTGGTGACCGATGCCATCGGCGGGCAGATCAGTTCGCTGGTGCTCGACGTGACGCCGCTGCTGCCGCACATCAAGGCCGGCAAATTGCGCGCCCTCGGCATTGCCGGCGACAAACGGGTGCCCTTGCTGCCTGACGTGGCAACCATGGAAGAGCAGGGATTCAAAAACGTCGAAGCGCCTAACTGGTATGCGATATTTGCGCCGGCGAAACTGCCCCGCGCCATTGTCGAGCGCCTGAACGATGCCGTGCGCAAGGCTATTGCCATGCCAGATGTTCGCGAGCGCCTTATCAGTACCGGCGCGGATCCCGTACTGTCCACGCCCGAGCAACTTGCCGAACTGCTTAGCCGAGACCACGCCAAGTGGGGCAAGCTGATTCGCGATAACAACATCACTGAGTGATCGTGCCGTAAAGTAAACTTCCCCATCGGCTTTAATCCCGCACCTTTGGAGTTACCCCATGGAGTTTGGCGTCAGCGTCGGTCACATCTCGGCAGTGGATTTTGCGCAACACGCCGAAAGGCTCGGTTTTACGCGCTGCTGGGTCACCGATAGCCCGTTGCTGCGTTCAAACCTGTTCGCGACGATGGCGGCGGTAGCGCTGCAAACCCGCACTATTCGGATCGGCACCGGCGTAGCCGTGTGCGGCATGCGGCTTGCGCCGGAGGCCGCCAGCGGCATTGCCACCATTAACGCGCTCGCGCCCGGCCGCACGTTCGCCATCTTCGGCGCCGGCAACACGGCGATGCGCATGCTGGGCATGCGGCCTACCGGCGCCAGGGCGCTGCGAGAATATGTGCGCGTGGTGCGCGCGTTGCTGCACGGCGAAGAGGTTGCCTATTCCACCGGCGCATCAGGTGCGGAGGGCGACGAAACGCATCCGATACGCTTCACTTCACTGGAACAGAATTATGTGCGGCTCGATCCGCCGCCGCCGGTACACGTGGCGGCCAACGGTCCGTTGTCTCAGGCCGTGGCTGGCGAGATCGCGGACGGCCTCTGCACCTCGTTTCCGCGCGGCGGCACCATGGCCGACGCCATGGCGCACGTGCGGAGCGGCGCGGCGCGCGTGGGCCGCGCGCTCCCGGCTGACTTTCACACCGCTGCCTTGGTCAACGTGCTGATGCTGGAGCCGGGTGAGTCGCTCACCTCGAAGCGCGTGATTGACGAAATCGGCCCGGCGGTGATGACCAATTTTCATTATCTGGTGGATTGGGTGCGCGAGACGGGCAAGGAGCCGCCAGCCTATGTGCGCCCGGTGTGGAACGAGTACACCGCCTATCTGCGCGCCCGTGCCGCGGCGGACTCGCACCTGACCATGCACGCAAGCCACTACGCCACCATCGATCCCGAGGAAGCGCGCTTTCTCACGCCTGAAATCGTGCGCAACTTCTGCATTATTGGCGAGCCGCCGGAGCTGGTGGAACAACTGCGGCAGCTCGAGCGCGAGGGATTAAAGCAAGTGACTTTCCATCCGCCGTTCAAGCAGCGCTACGAAGTGATGGAGCGGTTTGCGCGCTCGGTAATGGCTAGGATGTAGATGCCGACGCCGTAGCGCGGACAAGCAGCGCAAACAGTGAAGCGGAAACCACGCGCATGATGCCCCATGCCAGCGGGCGCGCAGGCCGGCCCGGTCGACATCCGTTGTCCCGAAACTATTTTCAATCCTCGGGACTATTGATGTTTCCATAATTCATGACAGACCAAATCCGTTCGCCCCCGGATCAAGTCCGAGGCAGGCTCTGAGCTTGTCGAAGGGCATGTCGATGGGCATGGTTATGCAAGTAGGCTTCGACAGGCTCAGCCCGAACGGTGTCATGTATTATGGAAACATCAATAGGACAGGAAGCTCGCCAGCGCGCCGATATCAACGGCGCCGGCGAATTTTCTCTGGTTCCACGAGGCGAAGGTCGAGTTTTTCCGCTAACCAA
>VFLF01000722.1 GCA_009885185.1 Nitrosomonadales bacterium
CGCCGTGATCGGTACTGTGATCGTCGCATAAGGCAATTCGCCCGACGCGCCAATCAGCACGCCTGGCACGTAAGAGCCAAGATTTGGACAGGTTCCGCCTACCCCTTGCTCTACGCCATCGACGAGAAAGCGCAGGCAATCGTAATTGGCTTCGGTCGACACACGACGACTGAAGGTAACGTTGCCGGCGATGAACGTCCCGGTGAACTGGATGCGCGCCGACAGATTGGCTCCCGCATCCGGCAGAACGTTCGATTTCAAGCTACACGATCCGGTTGCGACTTGATCCGTCGCCACATCCCAGCCGGTCATGGCACCTGGCGAGGTAATCCAGCCCAAGGGAATCTGGCAATTCGGCGGGAAAACCTCGCCCGAGGCGACCACGCCGATATTCAGTGTTGCCGCCGGTGCGGCCAAATAGTTGGCGTTGCCGGCCTGGTTGCCCGTTACCACGCAGGTTCCCACCGCGCCGGTCAGCGTTATCGTTGCGCCACTATTGGTGCAAACGCCGCTGGCGACGAAGGTCACCGGGTTGCCCGATCCCCCGCCGCTCGCGAACACGCTGAACGGCGCTGCCGTCGTGAGCTTGGGCGCAACGGGGGTGAAAGTAATGGTTTGCGTGCCTTGTACGATGGAGAAGGTCACGGCATCCGACAATGCGGAGGTGGAACTGTCGGCAGCCTTGTTCGCCGTCACCGTGCAGGTGCCGATCGACACCGCTGTCACCGTCGTGCCGGACACAGAACAAATACTGCTGTTGGAAGGACTGTAACTGACTGCGCCAGTGCCCGCGCCGCCGCTGGTACTCAACGTGCCCGTGTTTCCAACCGCGAGTGACCCCGGGGCGGCCGAGCCGTTGACCAGTGCAGCGAGTGGCGCAGCTGTGGTGATCCCGAAGTTCGCCGCATGATTCCAGTTGCCGGAATACCAGACCCGCCCGGTCGCATATATCGTGTGTCCTGATCCAGTGGCGGCAGCACCGGGCATCGTCCAGGAAAACGAAAAAACCGTGTCGCCAGAGCCGTTGGTCAGGTTTGGTGTGGAGTGACGCATCTCGGTCGAGCCTGAACTGACCAGATTCCCGGAAGGCGTCAGAACGCCGTCGCTGCTGGCGATGTTCGCGCCGGCTGCACGGCTGGCCACATTTTGATCGGAATTATTGGTTACCGTGTAGTTGCCAGTTTGACCTGGAGCAAGACTGGTGGGGCCAGCGGTTGTCACTGTCACAGTGCCAGTTGTGGTGCCGCTATGGCAAGCCGCTGCGCAACCCGCGCCACCATCGCGCTGGGTGCGACCGGTTATTCCCCCTGAGGACGCCTCGGCCAACTGCGCAATGCCGCAGGAGAAAAAAACCGTTAACACCACCATTAAGTGTTGCGCCCAACGGTTTGACGGTGTCCCATCGATTTTCAGGTTCATGTTCACCGCCCTATTTGCTTTCCAGCGCCATCAGGATATACCAGTCGTCGGCGCGAATGCGAGCGAGCGCCTCGCTTTCATTCGTGCCGCGGGACCGATAAACAATAATCTCGCCAAAGTCGAGATAAATCCACTGCGATTCCGTTTTTCCGGTTTGCATATGACTCACGAGGAGTGTGTTCTTGGCGGGAGGCGGTGATTCGGCAATGCGCTTGCCTCTTGCCGTATCAAAATCGAACCCTGCGGAGAGCGGCTGATTAGCCAGATCGTTCGACAATTTAGGCTCGCCCAATCCCATCAGTTTCGCCGTATCGAACACACGGCAGATAGGAGAAGACAGCACACGCCCAATCGGAATTCGCAATGTTTTCATGGAATCGCCGACAAAGCGCGCGTCGCGCTCGCCGGCGGGCGTCAGGTTCGATTGCGTGCACTCTGGTGTCACCGTACCGGTTTGGGTATGCCGCATATACAGCACAAATCCACCCTTTTTTAATGCGGCGAGTAGCGCGGTGCCGGTCAGTTCTTTTGCCGGATCAATAGGTGGGAAACGATACGGCACGGTGGAACCCTCCGTCGCCGCCTTTGGCTGGCCCTCTGCCGACCGCGCGAAATGACTTGTCGTCATTGCTGTTATCGCAAACACGACAATGATCGCCGCTCGGTAGCCGATACTTGCACCGCGCGAGCGCGTTCTCAAGTTGACGGCCTGTGAAAACCGAACGGCGAATCCATCGCCAGCAACAAAGGCTCGCGAGAAAATCTCTGGCACCACCGAAACCCCGTTACTTTTCATCGACCGCTCCCCACCCTTCTCCCGAACGCCCCCGTTTAAGTTAAGTATCCGCCGATTGCGGACATATGCATAGATGGGTGGGTCGCAAACGCGTAACGTAAAATTGGCGGAAATTTCCCACTATTTATGCCCGGAAAGCCGCGCCAAATGGCGGTCTCCGTTTATGCGGCTAATTTTTACGGCGACTTCGCCAGCCATCCCCCGATCACGTGCAGTTGCAAATATAGGCGCATGAAAATTTGCAAACTCAAGTATTGAAGCGGCTTACCAGATATTTATGGCTGAAAACCCGCGCCAAATGGCGATCCGCGTGATTAAGCCGCAAGTTTTTGCGCTGTGATCGCCAGCCGCTTTCCAAGCGCAAAGGCGAGCTGTTTCTCCGTATCAGAGACGACGCGGTCGTTTGCCGCCCCTGCGACGTGGCTGGCGCCGTAGGGCGTGCCGCCCTCAGTGGTCGAACTCAGGTTCGGCTCGGTGTAGGGAATGCCGACGATCAGCATGCCATGGTGCAACAATGGCAACATCATCGACAGCA
>VFLF01000471.1 GCA_009885185.1 Nitrosomonadales bacterium
GCTCATGCGCCAATGGCACGCAGGATGATCTCGAACTCGCGGCAGCCGTGGTGCGCGGCAGGCGTGTTGCGCCTGGGGTGCGGCTGATCGTGGTGCCCGCGTCGCAAACCGTGTATCGCGATGCGTTAAAAAGTGGCGCGATTGCCACGCTGGTCGAGGCCGGCGCATCCATCGCGCCGCCGACCTGCGGCGCCTGCGGCGGCGGTCACATGGGCGTGCTGGCGGAACAGGAGGTTTGCATCACCTCCAGCACGCGCAACTTCAAGGGCCGCATGGGCGAGCCGAGTTCGAAGGTCTATATGGCGTCCCCCGCGACGGTGGCGGCGTCGGCGATCACGGGCACGATCAGCGATCCGCGAGAGTTTTTAAATTAAGGAACCACAGATAAACACAGATGAACACAGATAAGTTCACCGCGACGGTTTTTCATCTGTGTTTATCTGTGGTTAATAGGGGTTTGAAATGAAATTCAAAGCCAGAGTCTGGAAAGTCGGCGACAACATCAACACTGATCTGATCCTGCCGAACCGCGCCTTTTACCTCACGCCGGAAGAGCAGGTGACGTATGTGTTCAGCGCCAACCGCCCCGGCTGGGCGGAGCAGGTGCAAAAAGGCGACATCCTCATTGGCGGTAAAAATTTCGGCATGGGTTCCAGCCGGCCCGCGGCGCGCTCGTTGCGCAATCTGGGTCTGGCGTGCCTGGTGGCGCCGTATATCAACGGATTGTTTTTCAGAAACGCGGTGAATTTCGCGTTTCCGGCGATTGAATGCCCCGGCGTTGATGAGGCGTTTGATGAAGGGGATATCGCCGAAGTCGATGTGCTTGCCGCGCGCGTGCGCAATGTCACCAAGGGAACCGAACTCACCGCCAAGCCGTTGCCGGAGCAGTTGTTGTCCATCATCAGCGCGGGCGGCATCTACCCGCTGCTGGAGAAGGAAGGTTCGATCTCCGCCAAGGGGCTGAGCCGGTAACGCCATGCGTTACGTCCTGCGGCGGCTGGCGGGGTGGATCGCGGTTGCCGCGATTTGTGCATACGCAGGCGCAGGCGCAGGCGCAGGCGCGGCACGCGCCGACGAGGCGATCTGGCGCAATCACATGGCGACTGCTGCCGAAGCCGCCAAGCGTGGCGACCACGACGCAGCAGTGCAAATGTATACCGCCGCCGCCAAGCAGACGGAAGCCTTCGACAAAAACGATGTGCGGCTCGCCGCAACGTTTTACGGGTTGGGACAATCGCATCGCGCACGGCACGAGTACGTGCCTGCCGAACAGAGTTATTTGCGTGCGCTTGCCGTCCTCGAGGCCGTGAACGGGTCGGTACACGAGCGCAACGCCAGCGTACTTCATGGACTGGCCGATGTGTATCGCGTGCAGGGCCGTTACGCGGAGGCGGAGGATTACTACAAGCGCGAATTAGTGATACTTGAAAAGACCCATGGGCTGGTGCATCCGGTGGTGGCGCAGGCGCTGTCGAATAATCTGGCGGCGTTGTATCGTGCGCAAATGCGTCGTGACGAAGTGGAGCCGTTGTACCGGCGCGCGCTGGCCATCCTTGAAAAAGCCGTGCCCGCGGATGACGTGCGGCTGGGATTGGCGCTGATTGATCTGGCGGAGTGGTATCAGGGGCAGCAACGTTACGCCGACGCCGAGCCGTATTACCGGCGCGGCATACCCATCGTCGAGAAATCGTTTCCGCCGGCACACTCGCGCGTATTGCTGCTGCTCAACGATTGGGGACAGGTCCGGCAATTGCAGGGCCGCTACGCGGATGCGGAAAGCGTCTACAAAATGATGCGCGCGCTCATTGAAAAAGTGCATGGGCCAGCACATCCCGCGATGGGCGTTGCGCTGCGAAATCTCATGGGGCTGTATGAGGTGCAGGGGCGGCAGGCCGAGGCGGACGCTGTGCGCAAACGCATGCTGGAAGTAGCTAATACGCCGTTCCGGGCGCAGCCTTATGTGCCGCATCAGGGGCGGTAAGGCTCGTTGACGGCGTGAACGCGACGGGCGCTTGTCTGAAGTGGCCTGCCTGATAATACAGCCGCCCGAAAAACGGGTGATCAATGCAGATGTCCACCGTAAAGCGCTCGCGGTCGATGTTTCGGTGCGCAAGCGTGAAGCGCCCCACGCCGAGCCAGCGCGGCAGCGGCAGGCGCCATGGGCCAACGCGCAGAAAATAGCCGTCGTCGCGAAACATCAGGCTATCGCCGTTGTCGCCTTCCACTTCCAGTTTGATTTTCATACCCAGGCCGTAGGGGAATTGTTCGATGAGATCGCCGTTGCGCGCGATGCGCATGATCGAGCGAAATTCAAAGCGCCCGCCGTTATGTGGGGCAAAGTGGTAGAGCCGCTCCTTGAACCAGCCCGCGCCGGGCGCGGGCGCGAGGTTGAATTCAAATGGCACGGCACGCGCACGGGCGGCGGGCAGCACACGCACGAAGGCGATGGCGTGGGCGATCAGCCAGCCGATGAATGAGCGGTCGATTTCGCTCATGCTGCCGGTGAAGCGTTGTCGTGTAACGCCGGGCGCCGGTGTGAAACGCGCGCGGATATCCGGGTGCAGGTGTTGCCAACGCGTGCCCAGCGATGCCTGCAGCAGTGCAGCGAATCCATTCGGGGTTGTTTTCATAAATATTTGTTTTTATTGAATATTTTATGATTCAGTAAATATCACGCCAAATCAGTAAGCGCTGACCGCAAGGTTCTGAAACGGTACTCATGATGCAGCGTGCGCAGTTTTCCCGGCAGCACGCAGGGGCCTTTGACCAGCATGATCGCCATCTCATCCAGCAGCTTGCGCAACCACTGCTCGGGGAGGCGCAGCCACGGCCGGCGGGTGACGGAACCAGCTTCTCGCATGAACGCTTCGTACGACACCGATTCCGGCGCCACCGCGTTGATCGGGCCTTTAATCCGCGCATCGCGGATCACGTGTGCCATCACGCTGAGCGCATCTTCGATATGGATCCACGACACAAACTGGCGACCGCTGCGGATCACCGAACCCGCGCCGAGTTTCAGGCCCAGCAGCAGCGGCGGTAACGATCCACCACTGCGGCTCATCACCAGCCCAAAGCGCAACGCCACGTAGCGTATGCCGAGCGTGGCGCAGGATTCGGCGCGCGCCTCCCAGCGGTGGCACAGTTCGCTGGCGAAATCGGATGCTTCGACGGCCACTGACTCGTCGATGTTGGTCGCGTTTGGGCCGTAAAACCCGGTGGCCGAGGCTTGTATCCACACGCGGGGCCGTGTCAGCGCGCGGGCTGCATATCGCAGCAAGTCTTCGGTGGGGGCAAGCCGGCTGTCGAGCAGCATGGCTTTATGCGCGTGCGTCCATGGCGTGCCCACCACCGGCGCGCCGGCCAGATTGACCACCACGTCAAAGTGTTCGGCGGATGCAAGCGCGGCGGCGGTGCTGACGCTGCGTACCGCGCCGCCGAATTGTTTCGCCGCGCGCAGCGGGTCGCGTGTTACCAGGGTGACCTCGTGCCTGGCTGCAATCAGTCGCCGTGTCAGTGCTGCGCCGATGAGTCCGGTGCCGCCAGTGATCAGAAATTTGAGGTGCGGCGCGCCGACATCCAGCGGCAAGGCGCGCGAGTGTCGTTCCGCGTCCGGCGCAGGGTGCTCTCGAGCGCAAACGCCATCGGTGCAACGGTGCGTGCCGGTAAACAAACCCATGCCGCCGAGTTGCGCGGAAATCGACAGGCGGTTTTTCGCGAACCACGCATACGCGCGGTCGAACAGACGCGACAGCAGCGGCCAGCCGGTGAAGGCGACCATCCAGCCGCGTCCCACGGCGCGATAGACGTGGCGCGTGGCTGCCATGCCGGTGAGCCATGTGCCATCGGGCAGGCGCACGTGCAACAGCGCGTTCATGTCCGCAATGCTGACCAGCCATGCGCGTTCGTCGTAATCGGACGCGGCGATGTCGATCAGGTTGAGCCGCACCGCGCGATCCCAGCGCCGCAACAGTTGCATTTCTCTGGTGCACACAGGGCAGGTGCCATCGAAAAACACCTGGGTTTGCATGGTGTGGATGTTGGCCATGATGCCACTCTCGGTGATTCAGTAAAGACAGGAATAGTGGGGTAAAAAAACACTCAGGTTTTGGTGATGGCGGTTTCTTCCGGCGCACTGCTACTGCCCAGCAACCGCTGTATCTTGCTGCCCAGCTTCATGATTTTCATCAGTGTCGCCGGATCGAGTCGCTGCATTTCATCCACCCACGCGATGCTGGCATCGAGGAAATCATGCACCTGCTGGATGCGCGCGCGTGTGGTGGTGCTTTCCTTGGAGAACGCCGGGTCCATCAGAGTGTTGCGCATCATGGTGAGCGTGGGGTCTATTTCGCGGCGGCGGCGGCCCTGCGCGATGACACGAAAAATTTCCCAGATATCGTGCAGCGCCTCGAAGTGATCGCGGCGCTCCCCCATCACGTGCACCACGCGCACCAGGCCCCAGTCCATCAGTTCCTTCAATGACGTGCTGACGTTGGAGCGCGCGATGCTCAGTGTTTCGCAGATTTCCTCGGCGTGTATCGGTTGCTCGGCCAGATACAGCAGCGCGTGGATTTGGCCGACGGTGCGGTTGACTCCCCAGCGCGAACCCATTTCGCCCCAGTGGAGCACGAATTTTTCAGCGATCGGTGTGAGTTGCATGGTTGGCTCCCGATTCTCTTTTTAACTATTATTTCTGTAATTACAGAAATAATAGTTATTCTGGAATTCAGTGTCAATGGTCGATGCATGAAAATATAAGTATTTGTTTTTAAATAATTAATTATTCTATTTGCCTTCGGTGCGGTTTGCCGAAGTTGAGTCAGCCGGGATATGATGACCGCCAACCCTCCTTTTTTCAGGACATCCCCATGAGCACTACGACACCCTTTTTCGCCCGCTTGCACGTCCGTTGGATCACGTTGTTGGCGTTAAGCGCATTGCTGCTCGCGGGTTGCGCGGCGATGCCGTCGTCGCAGGACGACACGGCCACGCTGATGAAAGAGGGCCAGGAGCTATACGCAGCCAAGCGTTACGACGAAGCCATCGTCAAGTTTCGCGCCGTCACCGCGCGCGCGCCAGCCAACTGGGGTGCGTGGTTGTGGACCGCGCGCGCATTCATCGCCAAGGGCGGATGGGCCGAGGCCATCGCCAGCGCGCGCAAGGCGTTTGAAACCGGGCCGGGGCCGGAAACGCTGCCGGTGTTTCTCGAGGCGCTGTTCGGCGGCGGATCGCAGGCGCTGGCAAGCGGCAACTTCCCCGAGTCGATCAAAAATTTCTCTGAATTTCTTCGGCACAACAGCAGCAACCCCAGCGCGTGGCTGAACGTCGGCAAGGCGTATCTGGGCAACAAGCAGTTCGCGGAAGCGTTGCAGGCACTGATCGGCGCCCTGGGCGCGCCCGGCGTTGATCGCAACGAAGTGATCAAGACCATCCTCGGCGGCGGCGTGCAGGCGTTTAACCAGAAGGATTATCGTAGCGCTATCGCCTTGCTGCGCGAATACATCAAACTGGATCAGCGCAATCTGCAGGCGTATCTCACGCTGGCGAAATCGTACTGGGAGTCCGGCGAGCGCGGCAGTGCGCTGGATGCATTTCGCGACGTGCTTAGAGTCAACCCGACGAATCCCGATGCCTTGCAGTTCCTGAAGCAAATGATGTAGGCGAGCCACCTGCCCGGCTACGCATGGGGCGCGCCGTGCCCGCGCATACGCAGAAGCAAAAAAGACCTGCCTCGCGGCCACCCTACCCCTGATGCACCGCCACCACGGCCTTCACCGCCGGGCGTTCGTTCATGCGCTTGAAGTGGTCATGCACCTTTGCAGTTTCAACATGACCGCTCTCCTTGGAAGTAAGCTAAATCGTCAATCATCATCCAGCGCGAACTGCATCACCAGTGCTTCGAGACCGTTGTCTCCCGCCTGGATGTCGAAGGCCGCTTCGCCGCGCTCCACAAACACCATGGACCACGGCGGCAAGGTCTCGCCCGGCATCGCCATGCCGCCGTTGGCGACAAACACATAATAGCCGCCGCCGAGCGCCGGGTCTGGCCCAATGGTCGACATGCCAGCGCCGAGCCGCAGCAGTTTTGCGGACAACTCGTCGGTAATCTTCTCCGCTTTCTCCGGTTCGAAAACGTCTTCCCACGCGACCTCTTTGCGGAACTGAAGCACCGGCCGGGTGGACAGGGATATATGCGGTGAGAGCCAGTTGCGCCGCTTGCTGGGTTTTAATTTCTCGCGATAGCCGGGTTTGCTCAAATACACCGGTGCGGAATCGCCGATGCGGTTGCGCAGGGCGATAAATGTCAGGCCGTGCGGTCCGGCGACGAGCGGGCCGTACGCGGAGTGATGATCCTTGTATTGCAGCATTAGCGGGCGCACTTCGGTTTTGGCCATCATGCCCGCGCCCGACGGAAAAATCTGGAATTGGGCGACGCCGTGAAAGTGCGGCAGGATGGTTTCATTGGCGGCCATCTGTGTCATCAGCGCTTGCGGACCGGATGACACTTCGGCGGTGCTGTAGCGCGGGCCGAAATAGGATGACCCCCAGTGTTCGATGCCGGATCCTGGTGAAACGACCGTATTCAGGTTGTCGATGACTTCGGTCCCGTTTTTTGCGTGAATCATGGTCGTGATCTCGTGTTTCAAGTTAAAAGAAGCCGCGATTCTTTCGGGCAACAACAGGTTCTGACTCTCCGAAATCCACGCCATGACAGGCGTAACGTCCTGTCCAATCCATTGGACGGGGGCGCGTTTGGAATGACTTGGCATTCCGGTTCGCAGGCCACCCGCAAATTATATACGCGACCGTTGGCACCGGCTGGCCTGGGGCTGGCTGGCGTCAGCCGTAATGCGCCCGGAGGCCGTTAAAGTTCTCACGAATTCCGCCGATAACACGCATAAGACGCCGGCCCAAGCTTGATCCCGGGCTAGGTGGAGCCGTGATAAGTGCCTTACGTCCGAAGAATGAACGATTTGCCTGTGCTCCCTGAAGCCATACCTGGGATCGTCATGGCTGGTCGTGCGTTGCCAATACCTGGGTTTTCAGACGTGGGCAGAACCCCTCCAATGAGCGGAGATTTCAAATGCTGATACCAACAGTTCCCTATAATGAAGCGGCGCGCATGTCGGCATTGCGTTCGCTCAACATACTTTTTACACCGTCAGAAGAGCGGTTTGATCGTATTACGCGCCTTGCCGCGAAACTTCTTGGCACACCCATCGCGCTGGTGAGCCTGGTGGCGGACGACCTTCAGTGGTTCAAGTCGGCGCATGGTCTTGACGCTGTCGAAACGTCGCGTGACGTTTCTTTTTGTGGTCACGCAATCCTTAGCGACAACACATTTGTCGTCGAGAACGCAGTGAACGACCATCGATTCTCGGATAACCCATTGGTGATCTCAGATCCCAACATTCGCTCCTATGCTGGCTGCCCGTTACATGCTGAAGACGGTAGCCGTGTGGGTACGTTGTGTGTAATCGATAGAATTCCCCGGGAGTTCGCACCGGAGCATCTGGAAATTTTGAGCGATCTGGCTGCGTTTGTTGAAACGGAATTGCGGCGCGGGCGGCTCGAGGTGAATCAACGTATTCTCGTGCGGGAAAGGGACGAATTACAATACAAGGCCGCTGTTGATGGTCTCACCCGAACCTGGAATAAAGGAGCAATCATGCAACTCCTTGACGCAGAACTGGCGCGCGCGAAGCGCGGCAGCGAGTTGTGCGTTGCCATGATTGATGCCGACAATTTCAAAACGATAAATGATACGTTTGGCCATCAGGCGGGCGATGGCGTATTGGCCGAGATTGCAGCACGCATCCGAAAAGCAGTGCGCGATTTCGATTCTGTTGGTCGGTACGGGGGGGAGGAGTTCATTGTTGTGTTGAGTAACTGCGACATTGAAGCGGCAAAATTGGTTTGCGAACGGATTCGCGCTTCTGTTGCTGACGAACCCATCACGGAAAATGCCGTGCCCATTCACGCTACCGTGAGTATTGGGCTTGCCTATTACAACGGCGAACTTGACAGCATAGAACGCATCGTTGGCGCGGCAGACGCTGCGTTGTATCGGGCAAAAAATCTGGGGCGAAATCGCGTCGAGGTTAAGGGCGCAACTGAATTGAGGCGCGTTGCCATTTAGCGCGGACAGCCGCTACGCTTCTGAGGCCTGCCGGCGTTTGTTTATGTTGTGATGCCGCCAGGATCAATGGCGTTGAACTGAGGCATTTCCACGATAGTACCTGCGTGCGTTTACCCAGCCGGTCGTGCAAACCGCCGGCGTGAACCACGCGCCCGTCCCCGTCCAGCGGCGGTTTCGACGATAATCGGCGCGTCCAATGTCTATCTCATTTTCCCCCAGGTTGTCCGGCAGGCTGTCTTGCCATGAGCGCTGAGCCGCCTCCCGGTTCACGTAACCCGGCCCCCGCCCGAATCGCCGCGCTGGCGCCGTTTCGCGTGCGCAGCTTTCGTTTTCAGTGGAGCGCCGATCTGCTGAGCTCGTGGGCGCTGGAGATGGAGACCATCCTGCTGGCATGGTACATCCTGATCGAAACCCAGTCGGTGGTGATGCTGACGATGTTCGCCGCGTTGCAGTATCTCGGCACGCTGGTGGCGCCGGTGTTGGGCGTGGTGGGGCAGCGCATCGGCGTCAAAAAAACCTATTGCGGGCTGCGGCTCGCCTACACGTTGCTTGCCGCTACCACCATGACGCTGGCGCTGACCGGCGTATTGGCGCCGTGGCACGTGTTCGTGATCGGCGCGGGGCTTAGCGTGGTGCGGCCTTCTGATCTGGTGCTGCGCTACACGCTGCTGGGCGAATCGATGCCGTCCAACAACATCATCGGCGCGACCAGCGTGTCGCGTACCACGCAGGATTCCGCGCGCGTGTTCGGCGCGCTGACGGGCGCGGCGCTGGCGGCATGGCTGGGTATGGCGAACGCGTATATCGCCATTACGGGCTTTTATGGCTGCGCGCTGTTGTTGAGTTTGCGGGTGGCGGGCAAGCCGGGCACGAAGGAGGGCAGCCCGGCGTCAACGCTAAGTGATGTGGGTAACGGCATGGTCTATGTGTGGCGCACGCCGCACCTTTTGGCCGCGATGGCGGTGGCGTTGCTGGTGAACTTGTGCGCGTTTCCGCTCACTAACAGCCTGCTGCCGGCGGTGGCCAAGGATGTTTATGGCACCGATCAGCGCGGCCTGAGCTACCTTGCCGCGAGTTTTGCTTTTGGCGCGCTGGTCGGCTCGATCCTTCTGACGCGCATAGGCTACCGGCTACCGCCGGCGCGCACCATGATAATTTTTTGCGGCGTGTGGTATGTGATGACGCTGGTGTTCGCGCAAATGCCGGGCTTCACCGGCGGCATTCCGATGATCATGCTGGCCGGCTGCGCACAAAGTATGAGCATGGTGCCACTATCGGCGATGCTGCTGCGTACCACCCAGGAAGGGTATCGCGGTCACGTGATGGGCATACGCACGCTGATGATTTACGGCGTGCCCGCGGGCGTGCTGTTGGCCGGGCCGCTGATGGCGAATTACGGCTACCGGTTTACCGCCACGGCGTATTGCCTGTTCGGACTGGCCTGCACGGCGCTCATTGCGTGGTACTGGCGGGCGCATATCTGGCATGCGGACGCGCTGGGGAACCGACGGTAACAACAGGTGACAGCAAGGGTATGATAGCAATCCAATTATCCGGGAGAACACTATGAGTTTTGTCGAAGTCGAACGTAACGACGGCGTGATGACCATCCGCCTGAACCGCCCCGATCGCATGAATGCGCTGGGCACCGAGATGCGCAATCTGCTGGCGGATGCGTGGTGCGAATATCGCGACAGCAAGGATCTGGAGGTCGCAATCTTCACCGGCACCGGTCGCGCGTTTTGCGCGGGCGAGGACATGAAGGAGTCGGTGGAAAAAGGGCGCGTGGGCGCGTCACCCGAGGCGGCGTTAAAGCCCAACCCGTACAACGACGGTACGCTCGACAAGCCGGTGATCGTGGCGATCAACGGCTTTGCCATGGGCGGCGGCTTCATGTTGACCGAACGCGCGGATTTTCGCGTGGCGGTGCGCGGCGTGACGTTTGAATCGTCAGAAGCCAAGCGCTGGCTGCTCGGCGGCCACAGTCACGGCATAGTCAACAATCTGCCGCACGCCATCGCCACCGAGATTGCGTTCGCGTTTCGTTTCACCGCCGAACGCATGTACGAGCTGGGCTATCTCAATCGCCTGGTGGATGCCGATCAACTGATGTCTGAAGCGCGCGGCATGGCCGATCATTTGCTGAGCCTGCCGCCGGCCTCGCGCGTGAACACGCTCTACATGACGCGCGCGATGCGCGGGCGTGTGTCCGACGAGATGGAGGCCTACGCCAAGCTGCTGCACAACCACGGCGCGCAATCGGACCGCATGGAGTCACGCAAGGCGTTCGCGGAAAAACGCAAACCCAACTACAAGGGTTGGGATAATCCGGGTGACCGGGAGCGTACGCCGCGGTTTAAACCGGCGGGGAAGTAAGTAACACCAAACCACGTCATTCCCGCCTGCGCGGGAATGACGGGAGTGGTGATTCTGTTTTCTCCAATCAGATGAATCCTATTTTCAAGGACTAAAAATGTACCAAACCATCCAATGGGAAGTTCGCGAACACACCGGCATCCTGACGCTCAATCGGCCCGACCGGCTGAATGCCATCGACACCCAGATGCGCAACGACATCGTCGACGTGGTGCGCAAGACAGAGTACGATCCGGACGTATGGACGCTGATCGTCACCGGCAACGGGCGCGGGTTTTGTTCGGGCGCCGATCTCAAGGCGCGCAACGAAGCCGAGAGCAAGGTGGGCGCGGCCAACGCCAACAGCATCACCGTGCAGCCGATGTTTGATGTGCGGTATTACTACCCGATCGCGTTCGGCGAGTTGTCCAAGCCGGTGATCGCCGCAGTCAACGGCGTGACGCGCGGCGCGGGCAACAACATGGTGTTCGCGGCGGATTTCCGTATTGCCAGCGAGCAGGCCAACTTCGGCTGCAATTTTGTCGAGCGCGGCCTGATGGCCGAGGCGTCGGCGTATTACCTGCCGCGCCTGGTGGGCATGGCGATTGCCACTGAAATCTGCATGCTGGGCGAGCCGTTCGACGCGGCGCAGGCCAAGGCGTGGGGACTGGTCAACAAAGTGGTGCCGCACGACAAGCTGATGGACGAAGCCATGGCTCTGGCGCGCAAGATCAACAGCAAGGCGCCCATCGCCGTGCGCATGACCAAGCAGGCACTGCATCGCGCGCATGATTTGAGCGCGGAGCAATTTATCGATATGCAGAACACCATGAACACCAAGCTCAGGGTGACGGCCGACGCGAAGGAAGCGCTGGCGGCGTTTATCGAAAAGCGTCAGGCGAAATTCACGGGCGCGTGAGTCGCTTTTAGTGAGCCGCTGTTATTCTATTTTCGCGCCCGACTCGCGCACCACCCGCGCCCACTTTTCGGTTTCGGTACGCATGTATTCCTGAAGTTCTTCCGGCGTGGAGGGCGCGAGCTCGATGGCTTGCGCCACCAGCCCGGCCTTGACCTCCGGCTCGGCCATGGCCTTGCGTATTTCGGTGTTCAGCCGGTCGATGATCGGGCGCGGCACGCGCGCGGGCGCGAGCGCGGCGTACCACACGCTCGACACGTAACCCGGCACGCCGGATTCATGGACGGTGGGGACATCCGGTAACATCGGCGAGCGCTTCATTACACTGACGGCGATGGGGCGCAACTTGTTGCTCTTGATGTGCGGATAGACGGGGCCGATGCCGGTCAGCATGAATTGCGCCTCGCCCGATACCAGCGCGATCATCGCCGGCCCCGCGCCCTTGTAAGCGAGGCGCACGGTGTCGATGCCGGCCATCTTGTTCAGCAGCGCGGTGCCGAGAAACGTGATGCTCGCGCTGGAGGCGAAGTGCAGGTCGCCCTTTTTGCGTTTGGCCAGATCGATGAATTCGCGCATGGTTTTCACCGGCAGCGCGGGATGCACCACGATCACGCTGGGCACGTCGCCCACCATGGTGATGGCGCTGAAATCCTTGTTGGCGTCGAACTTGGCGTTCTTGTAAAGGCTGGGATTGACCGTGTGCGCGCTGGAGATGAAATAGATCAGATGCCCGTCGGGATCAGCGCGCGCCACCAGTTCGGAGGCGATTACGCTGTCCGCGCCGCCGCGGTTTTCCACGATGAACGATTGGCCGAGCGCGTTGGTGAGGCGCGGCGAGATCATGCGCGCAATGATGTCAGTGGCGCCGCCCGGCGCAAAGCCGACGATGACACGCACCGGCTTGGAGGGCCACGCCTGCGCCGCGCAGGGCGTGGCGCTCAACATCCAGGGCAGGGCCAGCAAGCCGAAGACACGCAGGCACTTATGGGCTGATCGGGTGATTGGCTTCAACGTGCATCCTCCGGTGATTGTTAATCATCTTCCTTGGGGTATTGCAGCACCAGCGCCTCCAGACCCTTGCTGCCCGCGCGGATGACAAATTTTTCTTCGTTCGATTCCACCACGATCATCGACCACAGCGGCAACTCCTCGTTATCGTGCAGCACCGTGCCGTTGGCGACAAACACATAATAGCCGCCGGATTTTCCCGGCTCGGGGCCCAGCGCAGTCATGTGAGCGCCCAGCCGCAGCATGTGCGCGCCCAGTTCATCGTCGATTTTCGAGGCGTCGAACAGCGACTCCCACGCCGCCTCGGTGCGATGTTCCATCACCGGCGCGGTCGATAGCCCCACCGGCTCCGAAATCCAGTTGCGCCGCTTGCTGGGTTTTAATTTTTCGCGGTAGCCGGGCTTGTCCAGATACACCGGCGCGGAATCGCCGGTATTGATGCGCAGCGCCATGAATGACAGCCCCTGCGGCCCAGCAACCACCGGGCCGTAGGCGGTGTGGCGATCCTTGTATTGCACGGTAAGCGGACGCAGTTCGGCGCCGGCCTTTCCCATCTTGCCGTTGCCGGCGGGGAACAACTGAAACTGGGTGACGCCGTGAAAGTGCGGCACGATGGTTTCATTCGGCGACATATCGGTCATGGTGGCCTGCGGCCCCGGCGCCTTGCTGGTGGACGAGCGCGGCCCGAAAAACTCCGTGCCCCAATGGATGATGCCGGTGCCGGGCGATGGAAATGACACGCGCTTTTGTAGCGCCGTGGTTCCGCTCATGGTGTAAATCATGTGGGCGTCCTCATCTTGTAATGCAGATCAACGGTACTGAATCCATACGATTATCGCGGCATCCGCTCCGGTGAGCTAGGCCCCGACAAACACCGGTTTGCGTTTTTCCATGAACGCAGTGCGGCCTTCCGCGTAGTCCTTACTGGCAAAGCACTCATCGACCACACGGTCGCACAAAGCGATATCGCGCTTGTGATCGTCCTTGGCGATTTCGCCGAGGCATACCTTCACTGCTTTGAGCGTGAGCGGCGCGTTGCCGCCGATGGTCTTGACGTAATTCGCCACGTATTCTTCGAGCTTGTCGACCGGCAGCACGCGGTTGACCAGGCCCATATCCTTGGCCTCCTGCGCGTCGAACTGGCGCGCGGTGTAAAAAATTTCCGCCGTGTACGACGGGCCGACGATATCGGTGAGGCGTTTTAACGCAGTGTACTTGTAACCCACGCCGAGTTTGCCGGCGGGGATGCCGAAGCGCGAATCATCCGAGCAGATGCGCAGATCACACGACAGCGCCGTGCCCAGCCCGCCGCCCATGCAAAAACCGCGAATCATGGCGAGAGTGGGCTTGGGGCAATTCAGCAGTTTTTGCACAATGGTGACGGACACCTTGTTGTACTCGGCGACCATTTCCGGGTTGGCGCGCTTTTCCTTGAACTCCGAAATATCCGCGCCCGATACAAATGCCTTGTCGCCCGCACCCTTGAGCACGATCACGCGGATCGCCGGATCGGCGATGAATTCATTCAGCGCAATGTCGAGGCCCAGCCACATGTCGTACGACATGGCGTTGCGCTTCGCCGGATTGTTGAACGTAACCCAGCCGGCGGCGCCGTCTTTGTGGGCGATGAGTTTTTCGGTGTTGGTGACGATGTTCATAATTACCTTAAAAAGAGTTTAAAAACAGATATTTACAGCTACTCTGCGGTGATGCCGGCGCGCTGTATCACCTGCGCCCACTTGCTGACTTCGCTTTTCAGAAACGCGGTGAATTCCTCCGGCGTGCTGGTGGCGATCTCGCCGCCTTCGGCGAGCAGCATCTTCTGCACGTCGCCGCTATCCATGATCTGCCGGAACTCCTTGTTGAGCCGCAGAATAATATCGCGCGGCACTTTCGCCGGCGCCAGCATGCCGTGCCATGAGGTGACATCAAAACCCGGCACGCCGGATTCATGCACGGTCGGCACGTCGGGGTAGATGCGCGCGCGGGTGAGGCCGGTGGTGGCGATGGGTTTGATCTTGCCGTCGCGCACAAAATTGGCGGCCGAGGCCAGCGAGGTTGAAAGATACGACACGCGTTTGCCCAGAAGATCGATCATTGCCGGCGACGCGCCTTTGTACGGCACGTGAACCATGCTCACGCCGGTGGCCTGATTGAACAGCTCGCCGCAGATATGGCCGGAGCTGCCGATGCCGGCGGACGCAAAGGTCAGCGTGCCGGGATTTTTTTTCGCGGCGGCGATGAGATCCTTCACCGACGCAATCGGCGAGCCGGCCACTACCACCATGATCTGCGGCGCTTTCATTAGCAGCGTGATGGTGGAAAAATCGCGCAGCGAATCGTACGGGTTTTTCTTGCGCATCGCGGGGCCGATGGCGAGATTATTGGTTTGTCCCATCCAGATCGTGTAGCCGTCGGCGGGCGCGTTGGCGGCAAGTTCCGCGCCCAGCCCGCCGCCCGCGCCGGCGCGGTTATCAATTACCACTTGTTGCTTTAATGAATCGGCGAGCTTGGGGCCGAGGATGCGCGAGTAGATATCCGTGCTGCCGCCGGGCGGGAACGGCACGATGAAGCGGATCGGGCGGGACGGGTAGGACGGATTTGACTGTGCGTACAGGTACGCCGGCGCGATGCCGCACAGCGCGGCCCCCAGCAATAAAATGCGCCGGACGGCGTGTCCATAATTTGTCATGACGGTTCCCGGAATTCGCGTCGATTGTATGCGTTTGCGGCGGCGGCGTGAATGCGGTTTGCGGTATAGTCTTCGCGTCATGAAACTTGCCTTGATCCTGCAAGCCACGGCAATAGTCGTCGCCGTTCAGCCCTGCGCGCATGCCATCGCGGCGGGCGCGGGACCGGTTTATCCCGTCAGGCCGATCCGTTACATCGTGGGCTTTCCTCCCGGCGGCTCGACCGATTTGATCGCGCGCACGGCGGCGGTCAAGTTGACCGAACTGATCGGGCAGCAGGTGGTGGTGGAAAACCGCCCCGGCGCGGGCGGCACGATCGCCGCTGAATTGGCGGCGCGCGCCACGCCCGACGGCTATACGCTGATGCACCCCGGCTTGACCATGGCGATCAATCCGGCGCTGCGCAAAAATCTGCCCTATGTGCCGCTGCGCGATTTCGCGCCGGTCACGCTGCTGGCGAAAATGCCCAACGTGCTGGTGGTGAACAATGCGTTCCCCGCGAAGACGGTGCAGGAATTCATCGCGCACGCCAAAGCGAATCCCGGCAAGGTGAGCTACGGCTCCTCGGGTGTGGGCGCGGTGCCGCATTTGTCGATGGAGTTGTTCAAAAAACTCGCGGGCATCGACATCGTGCATGTGCCGTACAAAGGCAGCGCGCAGGTATTGACCGATCTGCTCGGCGGACAAATCCCCGTGATGTTCGACAACCTGCCGGCCAACATGCCGCATATCCGGGCGGGCCGCGTCCGCGCGCTGGGCATACCGTCGGCCAAACGCAATTCGCAGTTGCCCGATGTGCCGACGTTCATCGAATCCGGCACCGCGGGTTATGAAGTCACCGGCTGGCTCGGCATGTTCGCACCCGCCGCCACGCCGCCCCACGTGATATCAACCCTGAACGCGCATATGGTAAAAGGACTGAACGCGGCGGATACGCAAAAGCGGCTTTCGGAGCACGGCGCCGAAGCGGCGCCCACCACACCCGCCGAATTGGGCGCGCTGCTGAAATCGGAGACAGTGCGCTGGGCGCAGGTGATCAAGGATGCGGGCGTGCCGGCGGAGTAGGGTTGTGTACTAATTACGGTCAAAGGCTTTTTCGCCACAGATGAACACAGATGAACACAGATTAAAACCCAACCCCGTTATTCCGGCTTTCGTCAGCACGGCGATACAGGGTTAATCTGTGTTCATCTGTGAAATCCGTGGCTGAAGATTTTTTAATTTAAAGGGAGCAAGCATGTTCAGTCTTAAAGGCAAAGTCGCACTCATCACCGGTTCCACCAAGGGCATCGGTAAATCCATCGCCGAGGAAATGGCCAA
>VFLF01000478.1 GCA_009885185.1 Nitrosomonadales bacterium
CCACAACTCGACATCGCCGAGGGCGGTTTCGTGGATAGTGCGCAGGCGGGTCGCCAATGCCCGCACCAGACTTGAGGATGGAAAAGGTGACATCGCCGACCGCGCGGGCAATCTCGCCGCGCTGCTGGGCATTCAGAATTGGCGGCCCAAAGCGTCGGGCAGACTGACGCCCATAACGCTGGCGAACGACGCCTTTGACAACGCGCGCGAGCGTGCCCTGAACAGCCCTTCGGCAATGGCCGCGCAGAGCGAGGAGAAAGCCGCGCAAAGCGCAGTGGAAGTCGCACGTCGCGAGCGCTGGCCGATACCCTCGGTTAACCTGGGTCGCTCATGGACCACCGATCCCTTCGGCGCAGCAAATTTTCTGGGTCCTAGCGTGGAGATACCGATATTCGATACTCGCCGCGGCCCGGTGGCGAAGGCCGAGGCCGAAGCGAATGCGGCAACGTTGCGGCGCGAACTCTCAGCGGCGGAGACCGCGGCGAACCTGCAGTAATACGCGAGCGTGATCAGCGCCAGGGAAAACGCACTGCGCCGCTTCGACAGTGACGCAGCGGCACGCCTGCCCGCGTTAAAAGAGATGGCGGAAAACGCCTATCGGCTGGGACGCAGTTCAATGTTCGAGTTGCTCGACTCAACGCGATCACGCTATGAACTGCATCAAACGCGGCTCGATCTCACGGCTGCGCTGATGGAAGCGCAGATGCGCTATCTTGCTATCAGCGGAGAATTGGAACGCGTCTGGAGGCCTTGAGCTTATAATAAAAGTATAATAAAAACAAATACTTAGTATATTTTTTCATTGGGGCGCAACAAACAGAACGGCCTCGCGTGATGGCGCGGCGTTGGCCCTATCGTCACATCAGTACGCTTTATAGCTGCGGCCATTGCCATCCGACCTGCCTTGCAGCGCGTGCGACACGTCGAATTTTGATATCATGGCTCGCCTCTTGATTAGCGTGGTGAAATATTGAAAATATCAATTCAAACAATTACTTATGTGATTACAGTGTCGTTGCTGACAAGTGCCCTGCCGTCGCAGGCACAAACCTATCCGTCGCGCCCGGTGCGTCTCATTGTTCCATTTTCCGCGGGCGGCGCAGCCGATGTGCCGGGGCGTATTCTTACCGCGCGCTTGACCGAAGCGCTGGGTCAGCAGATCGTCGTCGAGAATCGGCCTGGCGCGGGATCGACCATTGGCGCGGAAGCCGGCGCAAAAGCGCCGCCGGACGGCCATACGCTGTTCATGATCAGCAACACGCATTTTGTCAGCGCCGCACTCTACAAAAAGCTGGCCTACGATCCGCTCAACGACTACGCGCCGCTGACGCAGATTACCAGTGCGCCCAACGTGCTGGTGGTCCATCCGTCGCTGCCGGCGAAGTCGATCAAGGAACTGATCGCGCTTGCCAAGGCGCAGCCGGGCAAGATCGACTACGCCTCGTCGGGCAACGGCAGCACGCAGCATTTGACCGGCGCGCTGTTTACCAAAATGGCCGGCATTGATATGACGCATATACCGTATCGCGGCAGCGGGCCGGCCACGGCTGATCTCTTGGCGGGACAGGTGACGGTGGGTTTCCCCGGAATTGCCGGCATGCTCGCGCACATCAAGGGCGGCAAACTGCGCGCGCTGGGCGTGTCGAGTGCGAAGCGCTCGCCGGAATTGCCGGAGGTGCCGACCATTGCCGAAGCGGGGGTAAAGGGCTACGAAATGGTGGCGTGGTTCGGCATCGCGGCGCCCAAGGCGCTGCCGCGCGATATCCAGGTAAAGCTGCACGGCGAACTGCTGAAGATTCTGCGCAATCCCGCATTCCAGAAAAGCATGCTGGTTGCGGGGCAGGAAGTCGCGTATCAGGACACACCGGAAAAATTCTTCGACTTCATGAAGGTCGAAGCGGCGAAATGGGCGAAAGTGGTGGCTGACAGCGGCGCGCAGGTGCAGTAATTAAGGTCCTTGCAGCAGTTCCAGAATGGTGGCGCCGTAGCGCTCCAGTTTTTTGGCGCCGATGCCAGATATGCCGGACAGGTCATCCAGCGTTTTGGGATTCGCCGCGGCAATGCCCGCCAGCGTACTGTCGTGAAAAATCACAAACGCGGGCACGGACTGCGACTGGGCTTCGACGTAGCGCCAGTCCTTGAGCTTTTCCAGTAGCGTGGCATTGGGTTGCGCACCGCCCGCGATGGGGGCGGCGCCGCGCCGCGCCTTCGCGGATTTCTCCTTCTTCGCTGCCGCCACACGGCGCATTTCAACGCGGATATCGCCCTTTAACACGCCGCGGCTGGCCTCGGTGAGTTGCAGCGCGCCATACGCTTCGTGATCGGGGCTG
The DNA here is from genome assembly GCA_009885185.1 of Nitrosomonadales bacterium. The sequence goes on from VFLF01000478.1 coordinate 2,331, forward strand.
GCGTAACCGAGCGCCACCAGTTGGCGGAACACATTGCGCCAAGTGGCTTCGTCGATGTCCGCACCGATGCCGAACACGGTGAGTTTGTCGTGACCCCATTGCGTGACGCGATCGGTAGTTTTGCCGCGCAGCACGTCAATCAAATGCACCGCGCCGAAGCGCTGCCCGGTACGGTAGACGCACGACAGCGCCTTGCGCGCGGCCTCGGTGGCGTCCCAGGTTTCGGGCGGCTCCACGCAGTTGTCGCAGTTACCGCAGGCGGTGCTGGGTTCACCAAAGTAATCGAGTAGCCGCACGCGGCGGCAGCCTGCGCTTTCGCACAGGCCAAGCAAGGCGTCGAGCTTCACGCGCAGCACGCGCTTGAATACCTCGCCGCCTTCGGACATATCGATCATGCGCTGCTGCTGGACCACATCGCCCAGGCCATAGGCCATCCATGCATCGGCGGGCGTGCCGTCACGCCCCGCGCGACCGGTTTCCTGGTAGTAACCTTCGATGCTTTTCGGCAGATCAAGGTGCGCGACAAAGCGTACGTCGGGCTTGTCGATGCCCATGCCGAAGGCGATGGTGGCCACCACCACGATGCCGTCTTCCTGTTGAAAGCGCGTCTGATGTTTGGCGCGCGTGGCGGTGTCCATGCCCGCGTGATACGGCAGCGCGCGGATGCCCTGCGCCGCCAGCCATGTCGCGGTCTCATCGACTTTCTTGCGCGACAGGCAATATACAATGCCCGCATCGCCGTCGTGATCGTCGCGGATGAAGCGCAGCAGTTGCGCGCGCGCATCGGCTTTATCGACGATGGTGTAGCGAATGTTCGGGCGGTCAAAACTCGATACAAAAAGGCGCGCCTCGGTGAGCGCCAGCCGCGCGATAATTTCATCGCGGGTCTGCGGATCGGCGGTGGCGGTCAAGGCGATGCGCGGAATGTCGGGAAAGCGTTCGTGCAGCACCGACAGTTGCAGATACTCCGGACGGAAATCATGGCCCCATTGCGACACGCAGTGCGCCTCGTCGATGGCAAACAACGCGATGCGGGATTCTTCCAGCAGTTCCAGCATGCGCGGCATCATCAGCCGTTCGGGCGCGACGTACAGCAGATCAAGCTCGCCACTACGCAGTGCGCGCTCCACCGTGTTGACCTCGCGGCCATCCAGCGTGGAATTCAAAAACGCCGCGCGCACGCCGAGTTGCTTAAGCGCCGCAACCTGATCCTGCATCAGCGCAATCAGCGGCGATACCACCAGCGCCGTGCCTTTGCGCAGCAGCGCGGGTAGTTGATAACACAGCGACTTGCCGCCGCCGGTGGGCATCAGCACCAGCGCGTCGCCACCGGCGGCGATGTGGTTGACGATTTGGGCCTGTGCACCCCGAAACGCGGGGTGGCCGAAG
>VFLF01000777.1 GCA_009885185.1 Nitrosomonadales bacterium
CCGATCTGCGCGAGCGCCTCAACGCGCTGGGCGCGGAGGCGGTGGTCACCAGTCCGGAGCAATTCACCGCTTTTCTCAAAAACGAAACCGACAAATACGGCAAAATCGTGCGCGCGCTGGGACTGAAAGCCGATTGAGCACGCCCGGAATAAGGTCAATGAAAACAACTCCGAATACACCATCAAAATCCGCGAGCTTCGCCCACGTTATCTACGACGAAGCCATGCGCCGTGCGCGCGATTTGATTCCGTTTTTGCGCGAGCACGCCGATGCCACCGAGCACACCACGTATCTGCCGCCCGCCGTTGAGGCCGAGTTGCACCGCACGGGGTTGTTTCGCTATCACCAGCCCAGGGCATGGGGCGGCATGGAGCTCGACTTCATCGCGTATTTTGATATTCCCGAAATGCTCGCGCGCGGCGATTGTTCGGTGGGCTGGAATGTCGCCAATCTCAGCTCTCACCAACGCAACGTCGCCATGTTCAGCGGCGAAGCGCAGCAGGAGATGTGGGGCGAAAACCCGGACTGCCTGATTACCTCGGGCATCGCCTTCGCGCAGGGGCGCGGGGTTCCCGTGGAAGGCGGCATCCGTCTCACGGGACGCTGGTCGTTTTGCTCCGGCGTTGATATCTCGCAGTGGAACATGCTTGGTTGTCAGGTGCGCGACGGCGAACAAGTCGTCGATTACCTTTATTGCATGGTGCGCCGCGCGGATTACGACATCATCGACGACTGGCAAACACTCGGCATGCGCGGCACCGGCAGCCGCTCGGTACGCTGCGACAACGTATTCGTGCCCGCATATCGCACCCAATCCATGTATGCATCGAAGCCGGGGCATGAATTCCCCGGCCTGTGCATCAACACCAACCCGACGTTCAAGGTGCCCGCCTCGTCTCTGGGCGGGCATTGCATCGCCGGTGCGATCGTCGGCAACGCACAGGCCGCACTCGACGCCAGCATCGAGCTGGTCAAATCACGCAGCACCAGCTACACCGGAGCAAAGATGCGCGACTTTCAAACCGTGCAACTGCGCATCGGCGCCGCCGCCGCAAAGATCGATGCCGCGCGTCTGGTGCTGCGCAATGACTGCCTGACCGCGGACGCGCTGATCAAGAGCGGCAAGCAACTCGACCTGGAAATGAAAGTACGCAATAAACGCAATTGCGCGGCGGCGGTGAAGATGTGTACCGAAGCGGTGGATTCACTGGTGGAAATGGCCGGCGCCAACGGCATCTATGACAGCTTTCCGTTGCAGCGCATGTTCCGCGACGCGCACGCTGCCGCCGCGCATATCAATTTCAACACCGACGTGCAGCTCACGCCGTGGGCGATCGTCACGCTCGGCGGCGAGTTTAAATCACCGGCGATGTAATGTTTGTGTTGCGCTTTGCAGCCCAACCCATTACGAACGCTCCGCCGCGTGTTCTGCCGCGTGCTCTGCCGCCAGCAGGCCAAACGTCAGCGCCTTAATCAACCCGCCGACGTAACCCACCGCCGGCCCGCCCTCCAGCCCGCCGGTGGTCGCACCCGCCGCATACAGGCCGGGGATCACCGAGGCATCCGCGCGCAGCGCTTCAGCGTTGCCGCTGATACGGATGCCGCCCATGGTGTAGGTCAGCCCCGCGCAGGCCGGCGCGCCATAGAACGGCGCGGTAGCAACCGGCATGGGCTTGCGGCGAGTGGCTGAACGCGCGGGTTGCAGCTTGTTTAACTTGTCGCCCGCCAGTGCGGCATTGTAATCACGCACGGTGGATTCCAGCGCCGCTACCTCCACGCCCAACTTCGCCGCCAGCTCGGCCATCGTATTGGCCTTGTGCAGCGTGCCGCCGGCAGTGAGCAACGTGCCATTCGGCGGAATCGCGGCGGCGCATCCCGGCCCCTGCCAGATCGCCGCGTCAAAAACCACTACCGTGCCGAGCGGGTCGGCCTCGCGCGCAATCATGTTGGCGAGGTAGACGCCGCCCATGCCTTCATCACCAATGCGTTGCCCGCTTCGGTTCACCAGCAGGCCTGCTGCCGCCAGCTCATCCAGTTGCGGATAGGGCCACACGCGATCATTGTGCATGGCGTCGCGCGACAGCACGTGGCCGTAAAACGCATTGAGTTCGCTGATGTCCGCGCCCGCCGCGCGCGCCATGCGCAAACCATCGCCGAGGCCGCTGCCGGCGTTGCGCTGCTTCACCGATTGCGGCGCAGGTGTGAGGTACTGCGCCGCCATCTCCGCATTGGCCTGAAATCCGCCATCGGCCAGCACCACGGCACGCGCCCGGTATTCAACCTCACGTTCGCCGCGCCTCGCGCGCACACCTGCGCAAGCTCCATTTTCAATAATTAAACCCAATACTTGCGTATTGCGATGGAGCACGCCGCCGCGTTTGACCAGGTTGGCTTCCAGCTTGCGCAACGCCACATCCGCGCCGCGGCCTTTCCAATCCATCTGCGTCACCGCCGGGCGCAGCGGCGCGAGTATCCATTGCCGCCAGCCGACATTGCCCGCGCGCGCAAAGCTCGCGCCCTCGTTGCGCAGCCACTCCACCGCGCGGCCCGCGTGCGTGGCCACGGCGTTCACCAGTGCCGCATCGGCATGTCCCGCGCAGATCTCGTTGATCGCTTGGCTCAAAATCTCTGGCGGACTTTTCGGATCGTGGTACGACACGTGCATCACGCCGCCCGCGTAACGCGAGTTGCAGGCATACAGTTCGTCACTGCCGCGCTCCAGCACCACGGCCTTCAAGCCCAGTTGCGCCGCGCGGCTGGCGGCAGCGAGGCCGGCGTAGCCGCCACCCACACTGATCAGATCGATCACGTCACACTCCGATTTCATTCAACAACCTCCCTTGTCCCGCGAGCGTGCCGCGCCATCCCACCATGCGCAGCGCCGACCACAACGCCGCCGCCGTGGTGGAAATGACAGGCTTGTCGATTTTCGCTTCGAGTTGCTCGGTGATCGCCATGGTGCGCCAGTTGGTGCCGGCGAATACGACGGCCTGCGCGAGCGGACAATCCAGTTCGAGTCCCATGTCGTAGGCGCTTTGCGGCGGCAAGCGCCCCACGTCAAGATTTTGCGCGAGGCCGAGTTCGCGCGTGGCAACGATTTCAATGCCGTTGGCCTGCAGGAATCGGCTGGCGATATCGCTCACCACTTTGTCGTACGGCGCGCCGATGGCGATGCGCGTCACCTTCAGGTGCTGCAACGCTTCCAGCAGCGCGGTGGCGGTGGTGGAGGCACGTTTGCCGGTGGCTGCAGCGATACGCGCCGCCAGCTCGCGATCGTACGTCGCGCCCTTGAGAAAACCCGGCGACACCGCGCCCAGCATGATCACATCCACATCCGCGGTTGCCAGCAGCTTGCCCTGAGACTCCAGCTCGGCCAGCATATCGGCAATGGTCTCCTCGCTGATGCTCGACAAAAACAAGCGCGCGGTATGCAACGTCACCTCGGGCGGCAGCGCGCGATAAAACTCCGGCTCAACCGAGGTATTCGAAGAAGGAATCAACAAACCGATACGCGCATTCATCACGTCACGCCCCTGAAGATAAATCTTAACTATTTGGTGTCTGGTCAGCCGCCATGAATTGTACTTTAAGCGCGCGAGGAGTAAGCTGTGATTCATGGACGAACTACCCGA
>VFLF01000270.1 GCA_009885185.1 Nitrosomonadales bacterium
GATGTGCAGCAAGCCGTCGATGCCGCCGAGATCGACGAACGCACCGTAGTCGGTGATGTTCTTGACAATGCCCTTGACCACCGAACCTTCCTGCAGATTCTCCAGCAGCTTTTGACGCTCTTCGCCCTGCGTGACTTCCAGCACGGCGCGACGCGATACCACCACGTTGTTGCGCTTGCGGTCGAGTTTGATAACCTTGAAATCCATCGCCTTGTTTTCGTACGGCGTGGTGTCTTTCACCGGACGAATGTCCACCAGTGAACCCGGCAGGAACGCGCGTATGCCGTTCACCATGACCGTGAGTCCGCCCTTGACCTTGCCGTTCACCATGCCCTGCACGATGCGGCCTTTTTCCAGCGCGTCTTCAAGATCCAGCCATGACGCGAGACGCTTGGCTTTGTCGCGCGACAGGCGCGTTTCGCCAAAACCATTCTCCAGCGACTCAATGGCGACGCTGATGAAGTCACCAATCTTGGTGTCAAATACACCACCATCGGATATGAATTCTTCTCTGGGAATATAACTTTCGGACTTGAGATTCGCGTTGACGACCACGAAGTTGTCGTCGATCCGGACTACCTCGGCGGTAATCACCTCGCCGATGCTCATTTCCTTGCGCGACAGACTTTCTTCAAACAGTGCCGCAAAGCTTTCTGCACCGCCGGCTGCGGCTTGAGTTTCGGTTTTCATTATTTAACAATCACTTAGGATGCCCGCCCCATTCAACTATGCAACTATGTAACTTGGCGGCGGGGTTGGTTGAAAAACCATGTGCTTGGGGAAGCCATGGCGCCTGAGACATCTGTGGATACTAACTATTTTGACCTGACCAATACGTCTTTATACGCGCTGCGAGTCGCCGTGTAACTATCGAACCGCCTGCATCTGCCTGTATCTACCTTTTATTATCTTCCTGAATTTCGCCGATACAGCTTCAACACCCGGTCTATTGACTGCCGCACCGACAGGTTCGTGGTGTCTACCTCGATAGCATCCGGACACTTTTGCAGGGGTGCCGTTGCGCGCTCGCTATCCCTTTGATCGCGCAGCTTTAACTCCTGTAAAAGGGCGGTCATATTAGCACCCAAACCCTTGCCGATCAACTGCTTATAGCGCCTTTCGGCCCTCGCTTCAGCAGTGGCGGTGAGGTAGATTTTCAGCCCCGAATCCGGGAAAACCACCGACCCCATGTCGCGTCCGTCCGCCACCAAACCCGGCGCCTGGCGAAACGCGCGTTGACGTTCCAGCAACGCCTGACGCACTTTTGCATGCGCGCCCACCTTGGATGCAGCAACCCCTACAGCCTCCTCGCGAATCGCCTCTGCCACATCGGAACCATCCAGCAGCACTAGAGAATTTTCAAATTTAATATTTATTTTCAAGAAGATAGCATGAACATCGGCCTCGCTGTCGAGATCACCGCCAGCGCGTATCGCGGCCAGCCCGACGATACGGTACAAGGCCCCGCTATCGAGGTAGTGGAAGCCCAACGCCTGCGCAACGCCCTGAGCAACTGTGCCTTTGCCGGAAGCGGATGGGCCGTCGATGGCAATGACGGGCACGGGGATCATATATTAATATCGTTTAAAAACATATACTTACATATTTTTATTCGTGTTGGCTGATGGCTGCCAATACATCGAAATACTCTGGAAACGTCTTCGCCACGCAGCGCGGATCGTTGATGCGCACGGGCACGCCGCCCAGCGCCGCCAGCGAAAAGCACATCGCCATGCGGTGATCGTCGTAGGTGTCTATTACCGCGTGAGGCGTGAGGCGCGAGGCGCGAGGCGGCGTGATTTTGATACGGCTCGCTTCCTCAACAACCATTGCACCCAGCTTACGCAATTCGGTTGCCATCGCGGCAATACGGTCGGTTTCTTTTACGCGCCAACTGCCGATATCGGACAGCGTGGTTTCACGATCCGCGAACAGCGCCACCATCGCCAGCGTCATCGCCGCATCGGGAATATGGCCGCAGCCAGCATGGAGCGCACTGAATTTACCGCGTGCGATGGCTTCCGTGCCGGCGGTTGCCTCGATCCAGTTGTCGCCATAGGTAATTTTCGCGCCCATGCGTTCGAGCATGTCACAAAATCGCACATCGCCCTGCACGCTATTTTTTCCCACGCCGCTCACCCGCACCGGGCCGCCCCCCGTCAAACCACTGATCGCGCCCGCCGCTAGAAAATACGATGCCGACGAGGCATCGCCTTCGACGTGAATCTCGCCGGGGCTCGCGTAGCGCGCGTCCGCTGGCATTTCAAACTGGGCGTAGCCAACGCCACCCACCGCCACGCCAAAGCGCTTCAGGCTGTTGCGCGTGATATCGATGTAAGGCTTGGAAATCAATTCGCCAATGACCTTGACGGTCGTGCGCTGTTGCAACAATGGCAGCGCCACCAGCAACCCGGTGAGAAACTGGCTCGACACATTGCCGCGCACGCTGACCTCTCGCCTCGCGCTTGCCGGCGCTGGGTGTATCCATAACGGCGGAAATCCCTCAGTGCCCAGATAATCGATGCGCGCGCCCAACGCCCGCAGGGCATCCACCAGATCGCCGATCGGGCGTTCGTACATGCGCGGCACGCCTGAAATTTTGTATTCGCCGCCGCATAGGGCCAGCACCGCCGTCAACATACGCACCGCCGTGCCCGAATTACCCAGAAACAGGTTCGCCTGTTTCACCGGGAACGCGCCGCCGGCGCCCTGCACGCGCAGCGCGCGCGGCCCCACCTCGCTCACGCGCACGCCGAGCGCGCGCAATGCGGTAATCATGTGTTTCGTGTCATCGGAATCCAGCACGTCGCGAATCAGCGTCTCACCCGCCGCCAGCCCCGCCAGCAACAAGGTGCGATTGGAAATACTTTTCGAACCCGGTAGCGTCACCGTGCCGCGCACGGCTTTGATCGGCGCGAGTTCGAGGGTTTCCATTGTCGGTGCGTGCGTAATCAGCCGCGCGCGGGCTTGACCAGCCACTGCTCGCGCGCATGGCGCGCACGCTCGAACATGGCTTGCAGCGCCGCACCGTCGCCCGCCTTCAACACCGCGCGCATACGCCTGATTTCGCTGGAGTACTCATCCATCGCCACCAGCAACGCAATACGATTGGCGAGAAAAATATCGCGCCACATTTCCGGCGAACTGCCGGAAATACGCACCGTGTCGCGCAAGCCGCCCGCCGAAAAACCGAGGATACGCTTGGCGTCCTTGCGCTTGGCCAAAGTGCCCATCAGCGCGAACGCGGCGACATGCGGCAGGTGACTCACCGCCGCGAGAATTTCGTCATGCTCGCGCGCCTGCAAGCGCACCACCGTCGCGCCGCACGCCGTCCACGCGGCGCGCACTGCGCTCGTGGCGCGCGGAGACGTTTCTTTTTGCGGCACGAGTATCACCTTGCGCCCGCGATACAACTCCGCGAACGCCGCCGCCGCGCCGCTGTTTTCGGTACCCGCCATGGGATGCGCCGGCACGAAATTTTTGAAATGCGCGCCCAGATGTTTGCGCGCGCAGGCGATCACATCCTGCTTGGTGCTGCCGCCATCGGTGACGATGGTTTTTGCGCCCAGATGCGGCGCGATGGCTTTCATGATGCCGGACATCTGCCCCACCGGCGTGCCGATCAACACCATGTCGGCGTCGCGCACGGCTTGCGCGGCGTCGAGCGAAATTTCGTCGATCACGCCGAGTTTCAGTGCGGTATGCAAATTTTTGCGCGTGCGGCCTACGCCCACCACTTGTTTCACTGCTTTGGCTTGTTTCAGCGCCAGGGCGAACGAGCCGCCGATCAGTCCCACGCCGATAACCACCAACTTGCGTATAGGTTCAGTGCGGGGCTTCATGCGCCGACCGCTGCTTTCAGGCTTGTCAGAAAGCGCGCGTTTTCCGTTTCGAGCCCGACGGTCACGCGTAGCCACTCCGGTAAGCCGTAGCCAGCGATGGGCCGCACGATCACGCCGGATTTGAGCAACGCGGTGTTTACCGCTTGCGCATCCCCGACTTTGACCGTCACGAAATTACCGTGCGACGGGATAAATTCCAGCCCGAGTTGTTTCAGGCCCGCCGTCAGTTGCGCCATGCCCGCGAGATTCAGTTCATAACTCTTGCGCACGAACTCATGGTCATCCAGCGCAGCCGCCGCGGCGGCCAGCGAAATACTGTTCACGTTAAACGGTTGGCGCACGCGGTTGAGCAAATCGGCCACGCTAGCGCTACCCACGGCATAGCCCACGCGCAAACCGGCCAAGCCATACACCTTTGAAAAGGTTCTTGTAATCAATAAGTTAGGGTATTTCCGTAACCACAACAAACTGTCCGCGCGATGCTCGGGCCGCAGGTATTCGTTGTACGCCTCGTCCAGCACCACCAGCACATGCTCGGGCAGCGCGGCGATGAACCGCTCCATTGCCGTCGCTGGCGCGAGCGTGCCCGTCGGATTGTTCGGGTTCGCCACGAACACGATGCGCGTGTCGGGAAGCACCGCGCTCGCCATTGCATCAAGATCATGGCCGAAATTTTTTGCCGGCACTTCAATGCCCTTGCAGCCCATCGCCTGCACTACCAATGGATACACCGCGAACGCATGTTGCGCATACACCGCCGAATTGGCGGGCGCGAGAAACGCGCGCGCGGCCAACTCCAATACGTCGTTGGAACCATTGCCGAGCACGAGCTGATCCATGGCGACATTCAGATGCCGCGACAACGCCTGCTTTAGTTCAAAACCGTTGCCGTCGGGATACAGCGCCAGA
>VFLF01000679.1 GCA_009885185.1 Nitrosomonadales bacterium
AGAGGCCGGTGCGGTTCCTGCCGACCGTGGCGAGCAGCTTGATGCGCCCGGACTGGACGTGCGGAAAAATGGACGGCAGCGAGTCGAACGCGAGCTGGACGTTGCCGGCCGCGAGATCGATCACGCCCGGACCGCTGCCCTTGTACGGCACGTGCACGATCGGCGACCCGGTCGCCGCCTTGAACATCTCGCCCACCAGGTGCGGCATGCCGCCGCTGCCCGAAGAATAGAAGTGCAGCGTATCGGGCTTCGCCTTGGCGAGCGCGACCAGTTCCTTCACCGATTTCACCGGCAGCGAGGGGTGTACGACCCATACGAGATCCGAGTAGTTGATCGGCGCCACCGGCACGAAATCCTTCATCAGCGCAAACGGCTTTTTCGGGATCAGCGATTCGTTAATGGTGTGGGTGTTCGACATCAACAGCAGCGTGTAACCGTCGGCGGGCGACTTTGCCGCGAGATCGGTGCCGATGATAGAACCAGCGCCGGGACGGTTTTCGACCACGAAGGATTGCCCGGTAGGCTCCAGCAGGCGCTGGCCCAGAAAGCGCGCATAGATATCGGCGGGCCCACCGGCGGCGAACGGCACGATGATGCGTACTGGTTTTGCCGGATAGGTTTGCGCGGCCACCCCAGTACTGACAACCACACCCGCGGCGCACAACACAGCCGCGCCGTATCGATAATTCATCATGTTTTTTCCTCCAGCTTGTTTTGATTGCCCACTGACGCGGGCGCGTTCACTATGTGACGCGTGAGTATCTTACCGACGGAACCCGGCGTCAACCGCCTCAGTTAGGTCTCAGCCACGCAGGGCGGACAGATCGATGCGCTGCTCAAAGAATCGCGGCACGGATTTCAGGAACGCTGCCATCTGTTTGTCGTTCCAGCCGCCAAATTTTGCGTTCAGCCTGAATTTATCTTCGATCTCCGCGCGCGTCAGCGGCTCCTGCGCACCGCCGCGGATGTGGCCCTGGCGTTCTTCGACCACACTGCCGTCCTTGAGCGTCATGCGCACATGGCCGGTATACGCCTTGGGGTACGGGTTGTTCGGATCAACCACGTATTGCACTTTGGAGGACAGCGCGAGGATGCACTCATCGCGCACGGTCTCTTCGGTAAACGCGGCCAGCCCCGCGCCGCCGGTGACAAACGCCACCGCGATGTTGAACGGCGCGCTGAATTTCGCTGCGTAGTCGTTGGCCGGACGATGCTTGGAGGGCAACGGGTCCCACAGGCGATGCACATAGCCTTCGGCGGTTTCGCACAGAATGCTCTCTATGTCTTCGGCTTTGATGCCTTTTTTGGAAAGACGCAGCGCGCAATCGACATACGGCTGGTTCATGGTGCCCGTGGCGTAGGGCTTGAAGGTAATCACATCGGTGTACCACTTGGTGCCGAAGCCTTCGGTCAACACGCTGTAGTCGGCGCCGGCACCGTCCGTGCTGCGCGCGAACGCGTAGTAAAAACCATGCGTGCCTTCAAACACGGTGCGCGGCCCCAGAAAACCCTGCTGCCCGAAGCGCGCCGCCTGTATGCCGATTTTCGCCGCCCAGCCGGCGTGCAGGCGCTTGGTCCACGCGCCTTCGGCCAGATATTCAATAATGCCGCCCGCCATGCTGCCGGCGATGCCCA
>VFLF01000203.1 GCA_009885185.1 Nitrosomonadales bacterium
GGCGCCAGCGACGGCAGCGCGGACATGGCGAGCGAGACTTCGCCGCTTAGCATTGCGGGGATGGATTGCGCTGTGCCTTTGTAGGGCACGTGTATCAAGCCCAGTTTCAGTGGGCCGTTCAATGCCTCCACGGTCAGGTGGTGCAGGCTGCCGATGCCGCCGGAGCCGTAGCGCAGCGATCCCGGTTTGGCCTTAGCGAGTGCGATCAGCTCGTTAAGCGTGTTGGCAGGCACCGTGGCGTGGGCTGCGATGAACTGCGCCGAAGTACCCATGATGCTCACGGCGGTGAAATCCTTCACCGGGTCATAGGGCAATTTGGCATAGAGTGCGGGGTTGATCGCGGTCTGGCCGACGTCCGCCACCATCAGCGTATAGCCGTCGGCGTTGGCGCGCGCCACCAGTTCGCAGGCGCCGATGCCGCCCGCGCCGGGGCGGTTGTCGATGACGAATTGCTGCTTGAGTGTTTCGGTCAGGCGCGTGGCGACCAAGCGCGTCATGGTGTCGGGTAGGCCGCCGGCGGCGTAGGGGATGACCACGCGCACGGGTTTGGTCGGGTAATTCTGCGCGGCTGCATGGGTCGCAGCCAGCGCCGCAGCGGCGGCAACGACAGAAAATATTCGTGAACAGGAACGCATCGGCAGATCCAGTTTGTGATTAAAACGTCCAGTATAATCATTTGTATCACATCGAGTAACAAGACCGGAGCCTGTCTGTATGAGCAACCTCAGTCCTTATCGCAAGCCGCCCGGCGGCACCCAACCGGATTATCTGTATCCGGCGTATCGGTCCACCGCCAAGCGCGCACCCTTGCAGCCGCTGGTGCCAATGCCGCAGACACTGTCCGAGATTACCGGCCCGCTGTTCAGTGCGCGCGACGTGGCTGCCACCGATAATGATCTGACGGCGCAACACGCGGGCGAGCCGCTGGGCGAGCGCATGTTTGTCACGGGCCGTGTGCTCGACGAAAACGGCGCTCCCGTGCCTCATACGCTGATTGAAATGTGGCAGGCGAATGCATCGGGGCGTTACCGCCATCTGGTCGATAACCACGATGCGCCGCTGGATCCCAACTTCACCGGCTTTGGCCGCGTGGTGACGGACGCGCAGGGCAACTATCGTTTCAAGACCATCAAGCCCGGCGCGTATCCGTGGCGCAATCATCCCAACGCGTGGCGGCCCGCACATTTGCATTTTTCGCTGTTCGGGCAGGGATTTGCGCAACGGCTGGTGACGCAGATGTATTTTCCCGGCGATCCGCTGCTGGAGTTTGACCCGATGTATATGAGCGTGCCCGACGAGCGCGCGCGCCAGCGGCTGGTGTCGAGCTTTGATTGGGACAACACGCAGCCGGAATACGCGATTGCGTATCGCTTCGATA
>VFLF01000333.1 GCA_009885185.1 Nitrosomonadales bacterium
GGCGCCGACGCCGAATCTCCGGTGCTGGCCATCGGCAAAACCAAACATGGCACTATGGCCGATGGGCGCACACCGACTTGCACCAGTTGTCACGGCGCGAGCGAAACCCACATTAACCGACCGGCCGGCGCCACGGAACGCCCGCGGCCCGACCGCGTGTTCGGCAAGAAAGCCAATGTCACGGCGGAAGTGCAAAACCAGTCGTGCCTCACCTGCCATCAGGGCGGCAAACGCATCCACTGGCAGGGCAGCATGCACGCCAGCCGCGACACCACCTGCACCTCGTGTCACCAGGTGCATACCGCACACGACAAAGTACGCGACAAGACCACGCAGGCCGAAGTGTGCTTCGCCTGCCACAAAGAGCAGCGCGTGCAGATTGACCGCCCATCGCATCATCCGATCAAGGAAGGCAAGGTCACGTGTTCCGATTGCCACAACCCGCACGGCTCGGTGGGACCGTCGATGATGGTGCGCGACAACATCAACGACACCTGCTACACCTGCCACATGGAAAAGCGCGGGCCGTTCGTGCGCACCCATCAGCCGGTGCAGGAAAACTGTGCGATCTGCCACAACCCGCACGGCACTACCGCGCCGAATCTGCTGCGGGCGCGCCCTCCATTTCTGTGCCAGCAGTGCCATGAGCCGACCAGTCATCGCGGCAACGTCGCCTCGCTGACCGGCACCAGTACTTCCGCGAATACCCTAGCTCGAGGTTGCCTGAACTGCCACACCAATATTCATGGCACAAACAATCCGGCCAATATCTCGAACGAACGGACCTTCCGGCGTTGATCATACTGGCTGAACGGAGATCAATCATGAACACTCATGCTCGCTGCACTTTCCAACTCACCGCAACCGCCGCAGCGCTGCTTGCCATCTTTGGATCGGCCATGGCTGCCGAGGCTGTCGAGGCCGATAACGTCAGTCAGCTCAGCAAGCCTGAAAGCACGATCAGTCTCGGCGCCGGGTATGTCAATAGAGACGGGGCGCGTTTCGGTCAGTACATCGGGACGCACAAGAGCGGCGCTTATGGCCTGCTGGATGCCGACATTGTGATGCGCAACGATGCCACCGGCACCTGGCTCAAGTTCACGGGACGCAGTCTCGGGCTGGATAATCGTGAACTTCGATTTGAACACAATCGCCAAGGGGATTGGGGCTACTATCTCGACTTCAGCCAAACGCCGCGCTACGAACCGTTTACGGTGAACACCGCGGTGAGCGGCATAGGCAGCGCGAATCTGCGGATTCCCACGGTATCGACCGCTGGCGGGCCGACGCAATTGAAGACCGAACGCGAGGCGATCGGTCTTGGCTTTACCAAGTGGATGATGGGCGGATTTGACGTGCAAGTGCGTTTTCGCAACGAGGAAAAAGACGGGGCGCGCCTGTTTGCCCGCGGTACCACGGGTGGTACCGGGCGCTTCGAATTTGCGCCTGAGCCTATTAACTCGACCACACGTCAACTGGAAGTGATTCTGGGATACACCGGAGAAAAACTGCAACTCTCGGGCGGTTATTACGGTACCACGTACGACAACAAGAACACGGCGTTACACTTTACCGGTGGCCACGCCGACCTTTCCACGTTTACACCGATCGGGTTGCCGCCCGACAACCAGTCCCACCAGTTGCATCTGGCCGGCGGCTATAACTTCACATCCACTACGCGCGGCAATTTCAAGGTCGCGTATGGCAGAGCTACTCAGAACGACGCTTTCATCCTTCCTGCCGCAGCGGTCGTCGGCCGCACCGATCTCGGCGGACAGATCAATACCACGCTGGTGCAAATGGGAATCACCGCCCGGCCTCTGCCCAAGCTCTCGTTGCTGGCCAATGTGCGTTACGAAGATCGCGATGACAAGACACCGATTGCCCGTTACTTCACCGGCGCAACCGCGACCTCGACGTTTAACGGCGAAAACGAACCCCGCTCAATCAGGAGCACCAGCGGTAAACTCGAAGCCAGTTACCAGTTGCCGATGTCTTTTCGCCTGACCGGCGGCATCGATTATGACGAGAAAAAGCGCAGTGCCTCTCCCGTGCGGGTGGTCAGTCAGCGTGACCGCACCGACGAAACCTCGTATCGCGTCGAATTGCGCCGCTCCATGTCCGATACGGTGACCGGCGCACTGGCTTACGTGCATAGCGACCGCGGTGGTTCGCCTTTCTCGACCACGGTTTTGAACAACGGCGCCGCAGGCAGCAATCTCATCGCCCCCATACATCTTGCCGACCGCAGGCGGGACAAGGTGCGCCTGTCGGTGAACTGGGACCCGACCGAGCAGTTAGGGTTGCAGTTCATGGCGGATGAGGCCCGCGACGACTATAGCGCAAGACAAGCGCTGGGTTTGGGGCCGCAGAAAGGCCGCGCGCAAAATTATTCCCTCGACGTCTCGTACGCGTTCTCCGACGCGTGGCAGGGGACAGCGTGGGCTTCCTACAACAACAACCGCATGGATCAGACCACGGCGGAGAGTGCCGCGGCTGGACAGATATGGGCCGCCGCGCTACGCAACCGCGGCGATGCCTTTGGCCTGGGCGTGCGGGGCAAGCCGATGTCGCGTTTGGAAATCGGCGCCGACCTGAGTTATTCCGATATTAGCGATGAATACCAGCAGCGGGCGATAACCGGAACGGCGAGAACGTCGCTGCCCGATGTCTCCACCAAACAGACGAGTCTGAAGGTGTTCGGCAAATATGCGATCGACAAGCATTCGGGTGTGCGTGTTGATTACATCTATGACCAGTTCCGCACCAACGACTGGACGTGGACAAATTTCACCTACACCGACGGCACGCGCCTCTTTCAGGACCCGAACCAGAAGGTGCATTTCATCGGGGTGACGTATACCTATCGCTGGCAGTAACCTTACTTTGGAGCAAGCCATGAAAAACAAAACAGGATGCTTGACTTACCCGCTGCTGGCGGCGGCGTTGACGGCGGTGCTATCGGTATTCTCGGTACTATTGGCGCAAGACGCCGCCGCGCAGACTGGAGGACGCAGTGGCAAGGAAGTCGTGGATACCGTGTGCGCCAAATGCCACGCCACCGGAGAGCGTGGCGCGCCGAAAATCGGTGACAAACAGGCTTGGCGCGCGCGCGCCGAGCAGGGCTTGGGCGGGCTTACGCAGCATGCGGTGAAGGGCTTGCGGCAGATGCCGGCGCACGGCGGCA
>VFLF01000179.1 GCA_009885185.1 Nitrosomonadales bacterium
CAACAGCGGCCCGCCCCTGCCGCCGGAGATTGCCGATCGATTATTCGACTCGATGATTTCCGTGCGCAAGGAAGCCAGCGGCGATAACCCGCATCTGGGGCTGGGGCTGTATATCGTGCGGCTGATCGCGGAGTTTCATGGTGGGCGGGCGATGGCACGGAATTGGGAGGATGGGGGCGGGGTGACAGTTGAGATTCGGATGTGATGCGCGTAACCCGCAATCCGTAGGGCGTCAATAACCGAAGGGCATTGCGCCGTATGTCGCTCGTTGCGATGCCGCCGGACGCTCGATAGCCAACACGCCTGACATCCCGGCGGCACTTATGTTTGTCTGTCAATTTGCCGCATCGGCACGACCACGATGCGCGCACATGCCAACAAAGTTTGGCAAAGAAAGTTATCCGCTCGACCACGGTGGCGGCAATGCCGCGGTGTTTGGGCATGAGCGTTTACACACGGCGCAATGCCTTTCGGTTATTGCGCCCTACGTGAACTGCCTACTTCTTCCTGGTCGCCGCGAATGGCCTTCGCTTTCGTTTGAGCGGCTGCAAACGGCGGTTCACCGCGTCAAGGTCAAATGCTTCCGCATCAAAATCCTCGCCGACCCATTCGAGCAGTTCTTCGCGTTCAGGGTGCTTGGGATCATTGAGTGCTTCCAGAATGTTTTGGTAGCCGGGAAATCCGCCGCAATCCTCCGGCGGACAAGCGCGCGCGCCACCGATGCAGCGCGGATACTGCACACCCGGCTCGACAAAACCGACCTTCTCCACCTCGATGTCGTGCAGCCAACTGTCTCCCATGTCGTATTCGTAACGGAACTCGATACGCCGCTTGGCGAGTATTTCATTGAGGGTGAAATCGTCCGCCGAACGCACAGGCCGGGCACCGGGAAAAGGCGAATGCTCGGATGCCGGGCTGATCTCGGTGTCGCCGACGTAAAACGCCCACAAATGGTCGTCTTCCCAGCCCATGGCGACCTGTATCGCGCCGTGCAGCGCACGGAATGTAACTTCGCCGGATACCTCAAGCCGCCGCCAGATGACAGGTTCAATGTAGGGAAGAGCGATCCTCAGTTGGTAGAGCGTTATCGGTTCACGCATTTTAAGCCTCATCTGGAATAACGAACGGTGCGAACGCGCCCTACGCGCTGCTTCGTGCAATCACTTTTCCAACTCCGTTCACGAAAGCACTCAAACTCGGCGAAATGGGATTATCCAGGTCAAGATGCCGCGAGATATTCTCGGCCCAATCCCGCTTGTCCGCGCCATCACAGTCCTGTGGTCGGCAGGGGTTCCGGGGTTTGATTCTCAAAAGTTTTCCCCAGGGTCACATCCTTCAACGCCCTGAAATTTTGAATACGAATCCCTTCTATGTGTGCCATGGTCTACCTACGCCTCATCCGGATCCGGATTCTCCACCGCCGCCACCGCACGCAAAGCAGCCACCACCGCCGCCGGCGCTAAAGCCGCAACACGCGGTGTCCCCGTCACCACATCCGCATTCTGCGCGCGGTGCCGCAGCGCGTGATCCATCAGCGTCAACGCCATCATTGCTTCGCAGATCGGTGTCGCGCGTATGCCCACGCACGGGTCGTGGCGGCCATGGGTTTCAATCGTGGTGGCGTTGCCGGCGGTGTCGATGGTGCGGCGCGTGAGGCGAATGCTGGAGGTCGGTTTCACCGCGACATTCACCACGATATCCTGCCCGGTGGAAATGCCGCCGAGGATGCCGCCCGCGTTGTTCGACAAAAATCCCTGCGGACACATTTCGTCGGAATGTTCGGTGCCCTTCTGCGACACCGCCGCGAAGCCCGCGCCGATTTCCACGCCTTTCACCGCGTTGATGTTCATCATGTTGTAGGCAAGATCGGCGTCGAGCTTGTCGTACACCGGCTCGCCCCAGCCCACCGGCACGCCGGAGGCGACCGTGGTGATCTGCGCGCCAACCGAATCGCCGGACTTGCGCAGCTTGTCCATGAATTCTTCCAGCGGCGCGACCATCGCTTCATCCGCCGCGAAGAAAGGATTATCGTGAACGCACGCCCATGTTTTAAAAGGAATTTTTATAGGGCCGAGTTGCGACATGTAACCGCGTATCTCGATACCGAATTTTTCACGCAGCCACTTGCGCGCAATCGCACCCGCCGCCACGCGCACCGCCGTCTCTCGTGCGGATTGCCGCCCGCCGCCACGGTAATCGCGGATGCCGTATTTCTGCCAGTAGGTGTAATCGGCGTGGCCGGGACGAAACTTGTCCGCGATCTTCGAGTAGTCCTTGCTCTTGGCATCGGTGTTACGAATCAGCAGGCCTATCGGTGTGCCGGTGGTCTTGCCCTCAAACACGCCGGAGAGAATTTCAACCTTGTCTTCTTCGCGCCGCTGCGTCACATGGCGCGAAGTGCCGGGCTTGCGGCGATCCAGATCGATTTGCAGATCGGCTTCGGTCAGCGCCATACCGGGCGGGCAACCATCCACCACGCAGCCGATGGCCGGGCCGTGGGATTCGCCGAAGGAAGTGACTGTGAAAAGTGTGCCGAGTGTGCTGCCGGACATGGTGAAAACCCCAATGAAATCAAGCGCCAGTTTAACACGTGCGCGCCGTCGTCAAGGATGAAGGCGGAAGGATGAAAACAATCAACAGCACACCGCAGGTCGGGTGGCTTTCATCCTTCATCCTTCCGCCTTCATCCTTGGTCTTTTCCAGAACCCAACTGCTTCACCAACCGCCAAGCCATCGCCCCCAGCACCAGCACACCGAGACCGAGCACACCCCACAGACTCCAGCGCTTCCAGTCGATTTGTTCCTGCAAACGCGTTTCGCCGCCGAGTTCTTTTTGTGGTTGCGCGGAAGTCGTCTGCACATTCACCGTCGGTTGCGTGCCGGTTTTCGCCGCGCGCACCGCAGCGCCGGCGTCCTCGCGGTAGCCCGGAATCAGCGATTCAATCGGCAGCGATCCACCTTGCGCGCCGCGATTACCGTAAGCCAAAGTAAATGGCGGCGCGCCGCGCGCGGCAAACACCAGTTGATGCGGCACCCAACCCGCGTTCAACGTGGGCATGCCGCTGCCGAGGCCGCCGCCGCGCTGATCAATGCGTATCATCCACCAGCGATCCGGCAATGCGCTGACCTGAATATCAGGACTCACGATTTCGCCGCCGGATTGTCGCAGCCGGTACGCCACGCCGCGCGCGACGCTGCGCCATGGTTGCTCGGCCTTGTCGCGCACCAGCACTTCGACTTGCGCAATCGTGTTCGGCTCCGGCAAATCAAGGCGCAGTCGGTCGATGGGAAATTGTCCCTTCGCATCGAACACGTACTCGCCAGCCTTTTCAACCTTGGCCGCGCTAAATTTTGCCCACTCGCGCGCGGCCTCGATGTACTTTTCTGCGAGTTCGCCGGTAGCGGAAGTGAGTTCCTGCATGGCAGCCTTCGCGCCGTCATTGACCCATGCCAAGCGCAGATACTTGGCTTTCTGCTGCGGCAACTCGATGCGTTTTTGCTGCAAGCGCTGGCCACCGACTTCAAGGCTGACCAGCGGCGCACCCGATACCAGCGGGCGCCAGTTCGACAGGTCGTCGCTGGCATCAATGCGCAGCTTGCCGGAAAAACCCTCCGCGGCTTTCCAGTCGAGTTCGATGGCGCGCAAGGCGCGATCGTAGGCATTCAGGTCGATGAGATAGCCCACGGTTTGCTGCGCAGGCGCCGGCGCACCGCTCGATTTCACGTCCACACTCACCGCGCCGCCGACACTGCGCCGCACGCTGATCGACAAACCATCAACAGTCGCGCCTGCCGCCGCTTTTAACGGAAACAGTGTGAGCACCGCCGTCGCGCCCGCATCGGCTTTTTCAGTGCGCCTTGGCCGCCACGCGTGCGGCACCACCTCGCCCGCGCCGTTGAATACGCGCACGTCGCCCAGATCACGGCGCGTGACGCCCTGATATACCGCCGGCGGCAACGACACGTCATACAAGGCCTCGCTGCCGCTGGCTTCGATTTTCAGGCCATAGGCAAAATCGGTAGGTTTTTCCGTCGCGGCAGAAAATCCAGATGTTATAAAATATATAATAAAAACAAATACTTGCATCACACGCCCCCTTCAGCCTTGGCCGCCTTCGGTGGCACCGGCGCAAAGTAGCCGATCACCACGCAGTACAGGCCCACGCCGATAAACGACACAATGCGTTCCACCGTGCCGGTGTTCGACAAATCCACCATCGCAAGCTTGGCGATCACCACCGCCAGCAGCGCCGCACCCACGAACCATAGCGCACGCACGCCGCGCTTGTTGGCAAAAAACATCGCGCCCAGCGCGAGCAAACTCCAGAACAAGGAGAACGACGCCTGCACCAGCGTGGAACTCATCATGCGCTCAAAGCGGAACGGCACGTCGGCGTAGTGATGCAGCGTGCGCAGCAGCACGCCGTTCAACGCGATGAACAGCACGATGCCCAACAGTGTCAGCGCGGTTTGTGTCGACGGCAGTTTCACGCCGGGCAGTTCCGTACGCCGCACCAGCACGTACCACATCGCCAGCGCCAGCAACGCGCCGAACTGGGCGAGATCCAGCGGATTGACCAGCGGCACATACGGCAACGGCGCCGGGTTGCCGTTGCTGGTGAAATTCGCCACCACGATCCAGCCCAGCAGGAACACCGCCACCGGCAGCGCGCCCAGATACAGATAGCCGCGCCGATGCTCGTTCACCGGCCAGCCAAGACGCTCGCCTCGCACGGCAAACACTGTAATCAACGCGCCCGGCACCACCGCCCATGCAATCAACGGCCATACGCGCCGGCCTTCGACATAGTGATCAATCTGCCAGCCTAATTCCCACG
>VFLF01000286.1 GCA_009885185.1 Nitrosomonadales bacterium
CGGCTGGTGGTGCGCTCGGCGGTGGATATCGGGCGGCCCACGCTCTACGCCATGCTTATCATTATTGCAGCGCTGGTGCCGGTATTCACACTGCAATCGGTCGAAGGCCGTATTTTCCGCCCGCTCGCACTCACCTATTCGTTCGCTCTGGTGGGCGCGCTGATCTTTGCGTTGACGCTGGTGCCCGCATTGTGCGCCGCGCTCTTTCGGCCTCGCCATGCCAAGCTGCAGGAGCCGCGCTGGCTCGAAAAACTGCGTGATGGCTATCGACATACATTGACGGCGCTGCTTGCCCGCAGGCCGCTGGTCATTATTGCCGCTTTCGTCCTTCTGGCGCTGGCGGGTTTAACGCTCACCCGGCTCGGCACCGAGTTTTTGCCGGAACTTGACGAAGGTGATATCCAGTTGTTCGTCGAGATGCCGCCGAGCATCGCGCTTGCTAAGGGCCAGGATATTTTGCTCGACGTGCGTAAACGGATACTGACGTTCCCCGAAGTGGCCAAGACTATGAGCGAGCAGGGCCGGCCCGAGGACGGCACCGATAACGAAGACGTCAACATGAGTGAAACCTTTATCCGCTTGAAGCCGCTGAAGGAATGGCGACCGGGCTACGATAAGCGGCGTCTCATCGACGAAATGCGTGCTTCGCTTTCCGAGATACCGGGCGTGCGTTATAACTTTTCGCAGCCGATGAAGGACAATGTCGAGGAGGCCGTCAGCGGTGTGCGCGGCAAGGTGGTGCTGAAGATTTTCGGTCCGGATCTGACGAAGATGCGCGCGACGCCGGAACAAGCGAAGGAGACGCTCAAGTCCGTGCCCGGCATCGTCGATCTTGATTTGTACCGAGATGCGTTAAAACCGCAGCTACAGCTGAGCTTCAGCCGCGCAGCGCTGGCGCGTGCCGGCATCAGCATGGAAGACGCGCAACGCACGCTTGAAACCGCGCTCGCCGGTCGCGTGGCCACGATCATGTGGGAGGGCGAACGTCCCGTGCCGGTTAGAATTCTGCTGCCGCCGGAACTGCGTGATGATGCCGACAAGATCGGCGCGGTGACGATTTCAAGCGAATCGGGCGCGCGCGCGTACCGATACGCGATCTTGCCACCCTGCAGACGGCCAATGCGCTGGCGACGATTAACCGCGAAGGCAACAGCCGTTTTCTCGCGTTGAAGTTCAACATCGAAGGGCGCGACAGGGGTTCGGTGGTGCAGGACGCCATCGCAATCGTGGCGAAGAACGTGAAGGAACCCGAGGGGCATTACTTCGTGTGGGGCGGCGAATTCGAGAACCAGAAACGCGCCATCGCGCGACTGAAACTGGTCGTCCCGCTTGCATTGCTGGCCATGCTCGGGCTGCTGTATGCAGCGATGAATTCCGGGCGCAGCGCGTTGTCGATCCTGCTTACGGTGCCGTTTGCGCTGACCGGCGGCGCGTTCGCGCTTTTGATCGCCGGCGTTTCCCTGTCGGTAAGCGCTGCCGTGGGCTTCATCGCGCTGATCGGGCAGGTGTCGCTGATGGGCCTTTTGGTGTTAAGCGCGACGGAGGCGCGCAGGCACGGCGGCGAGGCAATGCTTCCTGCTTTGATCGAAGGCGCGACCGATCGCTTGCGCCCGGTGCTGATGGCCGCGATGCTCGCACTGGTAGGTTTGTTGCCGATGGCGTTGTCCTCCGGCATGGGTAGTGAAACGCAGCGTCCGTTCGCGCTGGTGGTGGTGGGCGGCATGATTACCGCGCTGATCGTGACCCTGTGGTTGTTGCCGGCGCTCTATAGCTACATCACGCCGAAGCAACTGGCGACGCCGGAAGAGGTAGACGAGCAGACCAGGGACGAACCATGAGCCGGCTTCTATCGGTCCTTGCGTGCGTGATTCTGTTGGCAGCGCACGCACGCGCACAGGAGACCGCCACGCCGTCCGAAACGGTTGACCTGCCCGCGCTTCTGCGCATTGTGCGCGACGTCAGCCCGCGTCTCGCGCTTGAGCGGCAAGCCATCGCTGGAGCACAGGCGAATCGCATCGGTGCCGGCGCGTACCCGAATCCAACCTTGAATTATGGGTATACGCGCCAGGGCGGCGGACAGGCCACGGTATTCACGGGGCGGCGCCAGGATCAAGCCAGCATCGACGTGCCCTTGTTGATTGCTGGGCAGCGTGAAGCACGGATGGAAAAAGCGGAGCGCGAAATCGATGCCGCGCGCGCGCGCGTAGCCGCAGGCGCGAGTTCACTTGCCGCAGAGGCGGGCGTTGCGTTTGTGGCTTTGCTTGTCGCGCAGGACAAGGCGGAACTGCAAGCCCATGTGATAGCCGAACTTGCGCGTCTGCGCGATATCGTCTCGGGCCGTTCCGAACTCGGCATGGCGAGCCGTTATGAC
>VFLF01000754.1 GCA_009885185.1 Nitrosomonadales bacterium
ACACCAGCGCGCCATTGGCGCGGCTTCTCGGGCCGCGCTCGCCCAGGCCATACTGCACGGTCTTCACCTGCATGTCGTACCAGTTGCCCCAGAACGTCGAGACAATGCCGCCATGGTGCGTCATGTCGCGGTACCAATCGGCGGCGCCCTCCCAGATGCACATGGCGGTGAGATGCGGCGGTTGCAACGAAGCGACCTGCCACTGATTGATGCCGTAGTAGGAAACGCCGTTCAAGCCCACCTTGCCGCTCGACCACGGCTGCACACCGGCCCACTCGATACAATCGTAAAAATCCCGCGTCTCGCGCGGCGAAAACGGATCGACAAACCCCGGCGAACGCCCCGCGCCGCGCGAATCCACACGCACGCAGGCGTAGCCGTGCGGCACCCATTTTTCAGGATCGACCACTTCCCAGCTTTGATACAGATTGCTGGAGCCATACGCCACATCCGGATGCTCGGCCACCATGCGATTCCACGCGGAAGGGTAGCCCTCCTGAAACGCGAGACCCTTGGCGTAGGGGCCGTAACTGAGGATGACCGGGTAGCGGCCGTCACCGACCGGGCGAAACACATCGGCGCGCAGCACGAGTCCGTCGTCCATGGTGATCGGCACGTCCCAATCGATGCGCATATGGTCTCTAATCTCGCTGACGGGGAGTTTCATGGTCGGTGATATCAAATGGTGTCGCCGCATTGTAGCGCGCAGTGCGCGGCTCTTGACGGTGCTGCCATGAGTGTATAAAATTTGATACAGACGACGATAATGACCGAAGAAAAAGAAATTCGCTGAGTGGGATCGTCCTACGATGACTTGTTGGGCTTTCCCGATGAGCCGCGCCGCCATGCGGGTTTTGAGTTGGGCAAGGTGCAGGCGGGCTTGGACCCCGATGACTGGAAGCCATTCGAGGAAGTCGGCGCGGGAGTGCGGGAAATCCGCATTCGTGATTCGAGCGGCGCCTACCGGGTGATGTATGTCGCCAAATTTGAAGAGGCGGTGTATGTGCTGCATTGTTTTCAGAAGAAGTCGCAAGCCACCGGCAAACCGGATATTCGCATCGTCGAGGCGCGCTATCGTGCCGTGATCAACAAGAGAAAGGCAAGGAAATGACCATCGACACGCAGATTCGCCATGTCACCAAGCCGGGAGCAAACCTTTTCCTCGAGTTGGGTTTTCCGCCGGCCGAGGCAAGACGGCTGCACGCGGCGTCGCGCAAGCAGATCAACGATACGCGGCTGCTGAAGCAGCAATTGATGGAAGAGTTGTCTGCATGGATCGCCGAGCATCACTTGAAACAGGCCGAAGCCGCCGAGATATTGATGGTGTCGCGGCCTCGAGTTTCGGACGTGGTGAACAAGAAAACCGCCAAGTTCACGCTCGACACGCTGGTGGAAATGTTGAGCCGGGTCGGCAAGCCGGTGAAACTGGTTGTCGGTTGATCCGGGCGGTGTGTGTCGCGGGCGGCTTGTTGCGACGGTTCACTGAATCGTCTACGATCCACGCACCGTGACACTTCCCACATACGAAATCTATTGCGTCAAATACGCCGAGCGCCCGGGTCGGCGGCCCGCGCATTTTGTCGGCGGTGACCCGCACGACGCGCCGATGCCGATGGATTACTACGTGTGGCTGGTGCGGAATGCCGAGCGCACGGTGCTGGTGGATACCGGCTTCGATGCCACCATGGCAATCAACGGGCGCGTGCTGTTGCGCAAGCCCGTCGAGGGCTTGGCGCTGGTGGGCGCCAAGGGCGCGGACATCAAGGATGTGATCATCACGCATCTGCATAACGATCACGTCGGCACGTTTTATGATTTCCCCAACGCGCGTTTTCACTTGCAGGACAAGGAAATGGAATACGTGACGGGCCGGCACATGCGCCACCACATTTTCCGGCGACCGTATGAAATCGATCACGTCGAGGGCATGATCCGGCTGGTCTACAAGAACCGCGTGGTGTTTCACAACGGGCGCGGAGATGAAGGCAATGAGGTCGCGCCGGGCATCAGCGTGCATCACATTGGCGGGCACACCATGGGGCTGCAATCGGTGCGGGTGCATACGCAGCGCGGCTGGGTGATGCTGGCCTCTGATGCGAGCCATTACTACGAACATTTCGAGCAGAATCGTTGTTTTCCGCTGGTGTATCACCTCGGTGAAATGGTCGAGGGCTTCGCCACGCTCAAGCGGCTGGCGAGTTCGTTGCAGCACATTGTGCCGGGACACGATCCGCTGGTGCTGCAGCGGTATCCGGCGGTGTCGCCCGAATTGGCGGGCATCGTGGCGCGGCTGGATTTGCCACCGAAATCGTAAGAGCGTCTAACAAGGGGAGGATGCTGATGGCTACCAGTCGTAAAGGGACGACGTTTGCCGGTGTGCTGCTGTTCGGGGCAACCGCTGTCATGGCAGCGGGCGCGTGGGCGCAGACGTATCCCGCCAAACCGATGCGCATGATCGTCGGCTTTCCGCCCGGCGGCTCCAACGACATCGTGGCGCGCATTGTCGCGCCCAAGCTGGGCGAGTTGCTCGGCGCGCAAGTGGTGGTGGAAAACCGCGCGGGCGCGAATGCCACCATTGCCGCGGATTTTGTCGCGAAGTCCGCGCCCGACGGTTACACCTTGTTTCTCGGCAGCACCAGTTCGCTGGTGATCAGTCCGCACACGTATTCGAAATTGTCGTATGACACGCTGCGTGATTTTACGCCGGTGACCACGCTGGCGATGACGCCGGAGGCGGTGGCCGTGCATCCTGCGCTGCCGGTGAAGGATCTGAAATCGCTGATTGGGCTGGCGAAGATACACCCAGGCAAGCTCGATTTTGCGTCGTCCGGCAACGGCGGCCTGCCGCATCTGGCCATTGAATTGTTCAAGACGATGGCGAACATCAATCTGCAACACGTTCCCTTCAAGGGCGCGGGGCCTGCGGTGACCGATCTGATGGGCGGCCATGTGCAAGGCATCATCATGGATTTTCCGGCGATCTACGCGCAAATGAAAAGCGGCAAATTAAGAGGCGTGGCGCTTGCCGCCGAAAAGCGCATTGCGCTAATGCCCGATCTGCCGACCACCGGTGAGCAGGGCTTGCCGGGCTTGCTTGCGGTCAACTGGTTCGCGATCATGGCGCCGGCCAAAACGCCCGCGCCCGTGATCAGCCGGCTGCACGGCGCATTGATCACCGCCATGGGCGCCGCAGAC
>VFLF01000827.1 GCA_009885185.1 Nitrosomonadales bacterium
CGCTGGGCGAGGACGGCACAATGACGCGGATCGGCTTGGTCGGGTAATTCTGCGCGGCGGCGGAACCCACATCGGCGATGTTGCCGGCCAAAATAAAAAATGCCAGTGTGGCTTTGACTGTCGTTCCCATATCCGCCCCCTCCCTGAATAGACGCACTGGTTTACGCTAAAGTAACATTGCTGGGAGCGTGCGCTTTAAGCGCACTGCCAGTCATCCGAATTGCATACTAGGCTGGGTGCTCCTTCTGCATTGCATAGTTATTCGCGACCACTCGATTAACTTATCGGACTGATCTTGTACTCATCTATCCTGACCAGGTTTTGGCATCACTGTGGCGGAGCTACAACGACGCCCCTAAGCCCGGCTTTTTCGATCGAGGATTTTATTAATCCTGACGCTTTAGCCTCTTCGATAAACTTCCGAACATACGCTTCCCCTACTCCCCTGTCCTTGGCAATCACCATGCTATAAGGAGCGACTAAGAACCGCCCATCTAACACGCGGGAACCAGGAAGACGGTCAGATTCAACGAACAATACTGGCTTATTTAAGGCAACCACGTCTGCTTTTCCGGATTTCAGGATCTCCATCGTTGTTGCAATGTCAGCGCCACGAATCAACTCGGCGTGCTTCAAGTTGTGCGAAAGGAAGAGATCAGGCCCGCCTTTGGCCCCAGTCGCAATGCGAATTCCTGGCGCGTCCACATCGCTCAATGCCTTGATCCTGGATTTCTGAAGTACCAGATACCCGAATTCGACTTCCATATAAGGCGCGACGAACTCCACGTCCTTAGCGCGTGACGGATCGAACGCAAGAAATGCGACGTCCCACTGCGCAGATTTTTGGCTGGCAATCAGAGCGGGCGGCGAGGGAAAGCTGACGGCGGTAAAAGACACACCTAGGCGGCGCGCCAGTTCTTTCCCAATGTCTATGGAAACGCCCTTCAACTCTCCCGACGCATCCTTCGTCACTTGCAAAGCATTGGCAGGAAGAATGCCAACCCGCAGAGTTCCCGTCGGCGCAAGGGCATTTCGCACCTCCGCGCTCGGAGGCGTGACGTTAGTGGCGCAACCCCAAAGGCTACACCCAACGAGTGCAGTTATTACCCAAAGATTAAATCGCATGGTGTCTCCTCATATCAATGCATTGTCTTTAGGCAATCTATTTTCCGAAATAAAAAGCGCCCGTTAGAATCCGCCGCCTCTCTGGAAAGGCGCACCTAGTTGCGCCGAGGGAACGGAGACAGAGCGCACTCCCTGCACACGCCAGCAGTCTTTCCACGGCGATGCTAAGCGAATATTATAGCCTCTCTTGAATTCTGAGTGGGTAAACTGTGGCCATATTTATCACCTTTGAAGGTTGAATCGATGACCGCCAAGCTGTTTGAAGCTGCTCTGGGAATTGCTGATCCGTGGCTTGTCGGCTCGGTCGAGTTTGATGAGAAGACCAAGACGCTGACTGTGTTGATCGACTTCAAGGTAGGTAGTCATTTTGCTGTGTCTGGCCATGGGGGCACACACCCGGTGCACGACACCGTGACCAAGACCTACCGGCACTTGAACTTCTTTGAACACGAATGTCATCTACAGGTGCGCACGCCGCGCGTGAAGCTTGCCAACGGTTCGGTGCGTCTGGTCGAGCCTGACTTTGCCGGACGCCTGAACGGCTTCACGCTGTTGTTTGAGGCGTTTATTCTGATGTTGGCACGCCAGATGCCGTTTGCCGCAGTGTCGCGTATCGTAGGCGAGTCGCCTCACCGGGTGTTGGCAGTGTGTCATAAATATGTGGAGATAGCCTGTGGGTGGGCTGATTACTCCGAGGTAAGCGCACTGGCAATTGATGAGACCTCGCGCGCCAGAGGGCACAGCTACGTTACCTTGGGTGCTGATGCCGAGGCACGCAGAGTGATTTTTGTCACCGAGGGGCGAGACGCCAAGACCATCGAGGAATTGGCTGAGCATTTGGAGACGCATGGCTGCCCGGTTGGAAACATCACTTCGGCCAGCATCGATATGTCGCCCGCGTTCATATCGGGAGTTACACAGCATTTGCCCAACGCGCGTATTACCTTTGATAAGTTCCACGTTATCGGACACGCCAGCACCGCCGTAGACAAGATGCGCAGGATCGAGCAGCGCAGCGACCAGTCTCTCAAGGGGATGCGTTGGACTTTGCTCAAGGACAGCTCTAAGCTCAAACCAGAGGCTGCCGCCGACCTGGATGCCCTCATTGCCAAACTGGCTGTCAAGCGTACCGCCCGCGCGTGGGTCTACAAGGAACAACTGCGCGAAATTCTTGATCGCAAACAGATCAACGTGGTGCGCGTCATGCTTGGGCATTGGTGCACCTGCGTAATGCGCTCCAAGGTCGATCCGATGAAGGAGGTGGCCAAGATGATTCGCTCTCATCTGGAGGGCATTGTCGCCTGGGCGCAGACCAGACAGACCAACGGTTTTCTTGAGGCCATCAACGGCCTGTTTCAGGCCGCCAAGCGCAAAGCACGCGGCTTCACGCGCATCGCAACCATCAAGACGGTCATCTTCTTGATCGCTGGAAAACTCGATTTTCAAGCCATCAACCCTCATGCTGGGCAACCCACTTGAAATTTACTATTGATCTTTTCATAATTCATGAAATTACCACAACTCAGCCTGCACCCAGCAAGCCGCGATGATCGAAGGTCGCCGTTGAGCGCTCTTGAGTTTGTTGCGGGCCGTCGCTTTCAATTCGCCGAGGTTGTCCGGGCAGTAGTTGGCAAGTGCGTGTCGCTTGAGCCATGCCCACAGATATTCCACAGGATTCAAGTCGGGCGCATAGGATGGCAGAAACGCGATCTGGATATGCCCGTGCAGTGTATCCAGATAGTCTCGAACGAAATGGCTGTGGTGCGTGCGGGCGCCGTCCCATATCACCAACAGCGGTTGCGTCAGATGGGCCTTGAGCGCTTTGAGGAATTCGACCAGCTCCTCCTTCTTGATACTGCCTTTGTAAAGCCGGAACAGGCAGTTCGTGCGCGTCACCCCGGCGATGGCCGAGACGTGATTCCAGTTGAAGTGAAACTGAATGATGGGTGTCTGTCCCTTGGGCGCCCAGGTGCGCACGCGCGTGGGGCGTTCGCTGATACCCGATTCGTCGACAAAGACGATCAATCGACCGTCGCGCCGGGCTTTTTTTTAAGCGCAGGCCACGCGCTGCGCTTCCAATTCTGCACGACATCTTCGTTGCGTTCGAGGGCGCGTTTGTCCGGTTTTTGCGGGCTAAAGCCCAGTGCGCCCAGGATGCGCCAGATTTGTGTCTCGCTGTATTTGACGCCGTGCAGTCGTTTGATAACCACGCCGACACGCTTGAGTGTCCACAGCTCAGTGCCAAAGCCGTGTTCAGTCGGCTTTTGTAGGATGGCACGGCGCAAATCTTCGAGTTGGTCTGCATCGAGTTTGGCGGGACGGCCTCGCAAACGTACTTCACGTAACGCATCGATCCCGCCTTCATCGAACAACGCCTTCCACGTATACACGGTCTGCCGTGCCACGCCAACGTCGAGTGCAATCTCGGCGGGTGTATTGCCTTTTTGCAGCAGTCGCCCCGCGCGAATTCGTTTCTTTGTCGCTTCGTCCATCCGCTTCTTGACCATGATTCGTATCTCCAGTGGGCTCGCTGAAGAAATAACGTACGATGCGGCAATCGGTTGTCATGAATTACGAAAAGATCAATAGAGCCCTATTTTGCAATACCTGACCCCTCGCTTCTCGCTTTGACCCCTCGCTTATCCATCGCGCCATTCACACCCATTTGATCAAACAAACCGGCGTCAAACGAAATGACGCCAACACCGGCGCCATCACCCTGATCCAGCGCTTTGGCAGCGCGGCCAATCTCAACACCCACCTGCATGCACTGGTGCCCGACGGGGTTTACCAAGCCGGCAGAGAACAGGGCGGTGAAGCGGGCGCGCCGGTGTTTCACG
>VFLF01000255.1 GCA_009885185.1 Nitrosomonadales bacterium
ATGCCCACGATATCGGCTTTGCCCGCTGCAATGATGGCCTCGGCCTGCTCCGGAGTCTGTATGCGCGTGCTCGCCGCCACCGGCACGTCGCCGGCGATCGCTTTGATCTGCGCCTGCAGATCGATATACGGCAGCGGCCCGTGATGGCCATCCGGGCAGTGGGTTTCGAGCGTATTGAAATTGGCCTGCGTCAGCGAGAAATAATCCACGGCACCAAGCTTGAGCAGGTGCGATGTCGCCTGCTTGCTGTCCTCGATGGTGATACCGCCGGGCGTGAATTCCGCTATGCCCATGCGAAAGCCGATAATAAAGTCCGCGCCGGTCTTGTCGCGCACGCCGGAAATGATCTCCACCGCAAAACGCAACCGGTTCTCGATGCTGCCGCCGTATTCGTCATCGCGCCTGTTGCTGTATGCGGAGATGAACTGTTGGAGCAAATGACCTTGGCCGCCGTGTATTTCGATGCCGTCGCAGCCGGCTTGCTGCGCATGATGTGCCGCCATGACGAATCCGCTCGTGAGCGCCTTGATTTCCGACTTGGCCATCTCATGCGGCACACCGCCGCTGTAAGGACACGCCACTGCAGAAGGGCCCATTAAATTGGGGGGAATTTCGCTGGTGTTGTGCTGGCGCCCTCCATGATTGGCTTGCGCGATAAAAAGCGCGCCTTCGTCGTGAGCGGCTTGCGCCACCGGCGCGAGTTTGGGAATGATCTCCTTGCGGAATAACTGCATCGCGGGATCGTTGCGCCCGGTATTGCTGCCGTGTACGTGCATCGCCTCGGTGACGATAATACCGGTGCCGCCGCGCGCCAGACTGCGGTAAAAAGCAACTGTGCGCTCGCTCGGTGCGCCATCCGTGCCGGTATTTGTCGTCGTCGCCAACCGCATGATGCGATTGCGGGACTGTTTCGAACCGATGCGGATGGGTTGAAACAGATGAGGGAAAGGTGGCGACATTGTTTTCCTTTGCGCGGCGCCTGATCTAGCGCGATACGGACTATAGGATCAGGATGTGCTTGGTCTCGGCGACGCGAATAGCGTCAAGTGAAACTGCGCTCGCGCAGCTTGTCGATCATCTCGTTGGTGACGATGCCGCCGCGTTTAGGGAACGGACGCAAGCCGTAGACCGCCTTCGGCGTCCGCTCTGCCGGCACTTCGGGCGGTGCGGTCAATGCGCGCCGGGCAAGCTCCGAAATCACCTCCCCGGTGGTTCGATTCTCCCGGCGGGCGCGTTCCTTGGCCGCTTGCAGCACATCGTCGGCAATATTGAGAGTAGTTCTCATGCATCAGACGCTAACGCATCACGATTTACGTGTCAAATCGAATCGCAGCCTTGGCGTCGTCTTTCGCAAACGCGTCGACGACGACGTTGGTATCAACGAATGCCGGCACGATCACAGATCTGCCCTATCGATTTCCCTGCTGTCGTAGCGTCCCCTATTATCCCCTGTCGTGCCCAGTTGCACCGCTTGGTCGGACGCTGCCTGGGAACCGATATCGCAGAGGATGCCCTTGCTAAAACGTCGGCGCGTGGGAGAAATCGCTACACCTTAGATTCACGCAACAAAGGTATTTCCTCCTGCATCTGCACGTCCTGCGGCGAAGGATTCCCTCTCAAGAGCAACCTCGGCATCGCAGAAGAAATCGAGCGCATGGCGTCCTGCCTGTCCCCTCCTGGTGCGGTGTGCTGCCGCAACGAGGCCTGTGCCAACCATACCGATCAGCTGCCCGTCGGTACCGCCGGGGCGTATGCCTCGTTTGGCAAGACCGCGATTGGCAACCCCCGCTGGCGCTGCAGCGTCTGCGGTAAGACGTTCTCGCAGAACACCAAGGTCACCGCTCGGCAGCGGGAACATCACAAGAACAAGGCCATTTTCAAACTGCTAGTCAACAAGATGCCCGTGCGCCGCATCATCGAAGTCGTGGACATCCACCCCAAGACCTTCTACCACCGCCTCGACTTCCTCCATCGCCAGTGCCAGGCATTTGCCGCCCGCCGCGAGCGCGCCCTGGCCAACCTCGCCATCCGCCGGCTGTACCTCGGTGTGGATCGGCAGGACTACCTGGTGAACTGGCTGGTTCGCAAGGACAAGCGGAACATCCAGCTATCGGCCATTGCAGCGGTGGACAACGAACACGGCTATTGCTTCGCTGTGCACCTTAACTTCGATCCTTCGCTGGACAGCGAAGCCATGCAGGCCGAAGTCGAGAAGAACGGCGACCTTGGCCTGCCCTATCCGCATCGCCGCTTTGCCCGCCTGTGGCTCAATGCCGACCATGACGAAGCCAGTGCAAAGTCCGTGACCACGAAGCGGCGCAAACTCGGTCTACCAACGCAGATCGATGAAGCCTATGCCGCAGCATTGCTGCGTGACGACATCGAAAGCCCCGATGCGCCGTCGACCGTAGAACGACTCCCTGAATACGGCATGCAGACCCATGGTGAGTACACGATGTACGGGCATTTTTTCTTCCTCAAACGCCTGCTGGGCAATGTCCAGAAGTGGCGCTTCTTCATCGACCAAGACCCTGGCCTCCGGGCGGCTTGCCTGTCGGCGTTCCACGACGAAATCCGGGGCCGCACGGCGGACGCCTTCTATGTCCGCATCACCAAGGATCTGACGGTGGACGAAAAGCGCCAAAGGCACAACGACGCAAAGGCGCTGTTCGAGCAAACAAAGGCCGCGCACCCAGGCATGAAGCCGCAGGAGGTCAAGCTGCTGCTGATAAAACGCGTCTGGCCACCATGACGCCGCACGGGAAATGGCAGGATCGGTGGCTTGACCATCCGTTCCCGACTATGAGCGAACCTGAGAAGGCCGTGGCCTACCTCACCGACCTCGGCGACTACGACGAAGACCACCAAGCTTGGCTCTACAACAAGGCGAGCCTGCACGGTGTCGATTCGTTCTTCAATCAAGTGCGCCGGCGGCTCTCCTTGCTGGAGCGGCCGATCCATTCCAAATCCAACAACGGTCGGATATGGAACGGCTATTCCCCGTACAACCCGGGCAATGTTTGCAAAGGTCCTCGACATCATGCGCACGGTGCACAACTACATCCTGACCGGCAAGGATGGCAAGACGCCAGCCGTACGACTTGGACTGGTCCAGGCGCCGCTGGACTATGAAGACATCATTTATTTTTCATCAACAGATTAAGTGAACGGCTTGGGCAAACTGCATGCACGGTTTGATGAGGGAGGGCAGGCGCAAGCCTGCCCTCTACTCTACCCGACGTTCTGCTACCACAGGGGCCGGCTTTCTTGCGCCCGCGCGCACACCGGCACCGATCGTCAAAAAACTATCGTCCGAGATCGCCACCATCGTTAAGCTCCCCGAAGTGCGCGATGCTCTTCTTGGCGCCAACCTCGATCCTGTCGGCAGCGACAAGGAAGAGTTCGCCCGCACGATCGCCAACGACTTCAAGACTTGGGCCGCAGTCGCCAAGGCAGCCAACATCCAGATCAATCAATAGTCTCGGCATCGCATTATCCGGCGCTCCGGCGAACGCCGCCGGTTACAGGCTGCGCGCTACATTGTGTGCTTCATTGATGGCGTGGCGCAGCCGGCGAGGCGTGAAGGCGTCTCCTACGATACGAATATCGGCAATTCCGGCACGCCGCAGTTCGGCGATGCAGCCGTCATTCGGCACCTGTGGGCCGATAGAGATGATGAGATCAACGCTGTCGACCCGCATTTCGCGTCCGCTGGCGTAGTGCTGGAGAATGGCCGTGCGTGATGATACGCGGGCCAACTGATGAAGTGCGAGTACGGTCGCTCTCTGCCCGTCCAACTGACGCAGTGCGGCTATCCGCGATACCGTCGGGAGTTCGCGGAACGGCTCGAAAAAGCGCGTAACGAACGTCAGTCTTGCGCCACGCCTGACAACCTCCTCGGCAGCCTGGGCGCCCCACCAGTAGCCATCTTCGTCCGTCAGCACGACATGCTGGCCTGCGAGCGACGGCGCGAGCGTCTCAAATCCCGCCACCACCGGGACCGAGCCATCACCGGCAACCTCAAGCGCAACAGGTGTCGCGCCGGTCGCCACCACCACCGATCGCGGAGCCAGCGCAGCGATGGCCGCGGCCGACGCGACCTCGCCCATGCGCAACACGATATTGTTTGAGTTGCGGACCTCGCGCTCGAGATAGGTCGCAACATTCCTGTATTCGGCGTGTCCGCCGACAGCTGCGCCGCTCGCAACCTTGCCGCCGAGATGCTGTTCCTTCTCGAACAGAATTACGTGATGACCACGGGCGGCGGCGATTCGCGCCGTTTCCATGCCTGCGGGTCCCCCGCCGAGCACCACGACTGTCGCCGGGTCCTTCGCCGCATTGACAGCAAGCAGCTCGGTCTCGCGCCCCACGGTGGGATTGTAGACACAGGTGAGCGCGGCGCTGCCCTCGTGCAAACCGTCCCAGCAGTGATTGCAACCGATACAAAGCCGGATGCTGTCCGATTCTCCCCGTTCCGCCTTGCGCGGCCACTCGGGATCCACCGTGAGCGCGCGTCCTAGTGCAACACCATCGGCCTTGCCCTGCGCGACAATCGATTCGGCCTGAGCTGGTGTGACAATGCGCGTCGCTGCAATCACCGTTGCGGTCGGCACCGCCGCTTTGAGCTTCGCGTGCAGATCCTGGAACGGTACCTGGCCATAGTGTCGATCGGGCAAGTGCGTATCAATGGTGTTGAAGTTGCCCTGGGATAGCGAAACGTAGTCGACCAGACCTTCGGCAACCAGCTCTCCGACCAGGCGCGCACTCATCTCGAGCGTCCAGCCGCCGTCGGTGAACTCATCAACTCCGAGCCTGATGCCAACGATGAAATCAGGAGACGCAGCCGCGCGAACGCCCTGCAAAATCTCCCGCAGGAAGCGAGCACGGTTCTCCCAGCTACCTCCCCAACGGTCCGTCCGCCGGTTCGAGAACGGTGAGATGAACTGCTGGAGTAGGTGCCCCTGCGCGCAATGCACCTCGATGCCGTCCAAACCTGCCTGAGACATGTTCCGGCCGGCGGCAACGGTATGCTTGATGAAGTCTTCGATATCTTCATCGCTCATCACGTGCGGTACCCCACCCGATCGCGGGCACGCGATCGCGGATGGCCCAATCAGGCGAGCCGGGATCGTGGTGCTGTTGTGCTGGCGACCGCTGTGATTGACCTGACCGATCAGCAGGGCACCGGCCGCGTGCACGGCCTCCGCCCAGCGCGTCAAGCCGGGAATGATCTTCGGATCGAAGCCGGGAATATTGCTGCCGCGCACCACTGCGGATGGATGAAGGCGCATCGCCTCGGTGACGATGACCCCAGCGCCCCCGCGAGCGAGCGTTGCATAGTGAGCAAGCAATCGATCGGAGACGTCGAATTTTTCGGCAAGATTAGTCGCTGTTGCGGCCCGAAACACACGATTGCGCGCTTGCCGCCGTCCCAGCGTGAGGGTCGAAAAAAGATGGGGAAATGGTTTTTCTGAGCCGGAATTCATGCCCTGCCATCCTAAGCTGATATTGGTGCTTTTGGGGTATGAAACACCAATCACCGAGATTTATATAATGCTTCTTACACAACTTTTGGAAAAAGCATGGGAGATTGGATGCTTTACGGAGCGGGAAGTAATGCTCTCGGTATTGTTGACCCTTCAATGCGATTTAATTTATATACCAGAGGAGATATTAATCCACGACAGCTTACTGTTCTCCCGACAAATATTGATGATATTCCAATAGTTGCTGCAAGTACTAAATTTATTGGTAGTATTTTTAACACTTTCTCTAAAGTTAGCAACGGAGCAGATATTCTTCCAGCAATTTCACAAGGAATTGAACTTAATGGATTATCACGTCTTTTGGCTGGCCTTGCTCAGATAGCACAAGGTTATACTACTTCTTCAAAAGGTAGTTTGTTGACTGGTGGCCAAGATTTTTGGAATACAGCAACACTTTCAAGAGTTGGAGGGAGGACAGCGTGCTCTCCGGCCCCGCCGGCGGCGTGGTGGGCATGGTGCGCACCACGCAGGCCGCGGGCTTTGAGCGCATCATCGGCTTTGACATGGGCGGCACCTCCACCGATGTGTCGCACTACGCGGGCGAGTACGAGCGTGCATTCGACACGCTGGTGGCCGGCGTGCGCATGCGCGTCGGCCCCGATTCGGCGGGTGCGCAGCCCGGCCCGGCGTGTTACGGACGCGGCGGGCCGCTCACCGTCACCGATTGCAATGTGCTGCTCGGGCGCATCCAGCCGGATTATTTTCCGGCGGTGTTTGGCGCGTCGGGCGCGGCGCCGCTGGATCGGGAAGCGGCACGACAGAAGTTTTTATCGCTATGACCATATCACTCCCTTCGGATCAAAGCATTTCTGCGGCGCTTTAGTTTTCCTTGGCTCTGCGTTGACTCTGCGTTGACGTATGCCATCCGTATCAATGCGCCGAGTTTCTCACAGGGTTACCAATCTTTCGTACGCATCGAAAACGCCAGCAAAATGCCCGCGATGACCGTCAGCACCAGCGCGCTCAACGACAGCGACCAATGGATGCCGATCACCGCGCCGAGCAGTCCGACGGTGATGCCGCTAAAAGCGCGCAGCCTATTGTTCGACATATTGTAGAGGCCGATCATGCGCCCGCGCAGGTTGGGCGGGGCGTGTACCTGCACCAGTGTTTGCGCCATCGAGTTGAAGGTCAGATTCAGAAACCCGGCGACGAACATCAGCGCCACGGCGAGCGGATAGTTATCGGTCATGGCGAATCCGGCGATAGAAATGCACCACAGAATGGTGAGGATGATCGCGGTGCGCGGATTGGCTTGCAGCAGGCCGCGTGCTTCGAGAATCATGCCGACGATAAACGCGCCACCGGCGTTAGCGGCAAGCAGCACGCTGTACGAGAACTCGGCTTTCTCGGTGCCCAGATCGTGCGCGAACTCCGGCATCTGCGCCTGAAACGCGTTGCCGACAAAAAACGATGACACCCCTGCCAGCGCAATCAGAAGTACTAAAGAGCGACGTCGCGAAGTGGCAAAATGTGGTCAAGCGTGCAGCTATCAACTTGTGAGGCTGAATTTCTTCGGCTCTGTAAATTTCGTGCGGTTGACGGCTACGCGGGCTGTGGATATGCTGTGAGCCAGTGAAAAATGGCGTTTAAAAATTTCTTAGGCCCCAGATAACCGCACCAACAGGAGGAGAATCTTATGGAACAAATCGAAGTTGAAGCCAAGGTCAAGCCTGCCACACGGCCGAGTCCGGTGCGCGTCAAGAGACTGGGCCATATCGTCCTCCAGGTCCGGGACATAGAGCGCTCCGTCAAGTTCTACACTGAAGTGTTGAATTTCCGAGTGTCGGACCGCCAGGAAACCGGCGGGACTTTTCTCACTGCGGTGGGCGACCACCACACCATCGGGCTATTTCCCTCGGCTGGCCCGAATGCAGAAAAACCTGCCGAAGACGCAGTACGGCTCCATCACTTCGCGATGCAGGTCGGTGGCATGGAGGAGTTGTTCGACATTCGTGCCTACCTGCAAGAGCGCAGCGTGCCGATCGTCTACCAGGGACGCCGGCGGCTGGGCGGTCATACGAGTGTGGAGCTCCTCGATCCGGACGGCTACCACGTGGAATTGTTCTGCGACATGGACCAGCTTGGTCCGGATCAACGCTCGCGCCCAATGAATCCCGGGCCGCGCCTCGAAACCCTGGAGGCCGCGCGCGACAATCCCAAAGCGCCTACCTGGTAGTGCGATTGCCGGTTGGCCTGATCAAAACAGCCGGGTCGCCTGGTACACTGAAGTTACTGACCCGCCTCGGTCATCTTGTAGAGGAGGAGGGCATCATCTACATGGCGCGCACGGATAGCATCGATCCGGATAACGTGATCACACCGCTGCAAGCGGCCTCCAGCACCTACCGCATCGCAATGGGGCCGCGCGCGGGGCGCAAAATGTTGAGCCTGCAATACGCTCCCCGCCGCGCAGCGCCGATCACAAATGAACTGTGCGCCAATGCGTATGGCCCTTCGGCAGGCTCAGGACAGGCTTAAGCCTGCACGCAGGCGTGCGCTGCGCCGCCGATCAACGCAGCGACCTTGAGCAACTGTGCCGCTACATAACGCGCCCGGCCCTCGCCAACGAGCGGCTGAGTGTGAACCGCGCAGGGCAAGTGGTGCTCAAGTTAAAGACAGCCTATCGCGATGGCACGAGCCATATCGTGATGACGCCATTGGAATTCATGCAACGGCTCGCCGCCCTGGTGCCGCGCCCGCGCCTGCATCTGATACGCTTTCATGGGGCGCTCGCGCCCAACGCCAAACTGCGCGCTGCGATTGTGCCGACTCCTCCCGCGCACACGACAACCGGGCACGCGGGCGATTGCGCGCATGCGCATGGGGCGCGGGTGCGCATGACGTGGGCTCGACTTCTAAAACGCGTTTTCGATCTTGATCTTGAACGCTGTGAGCAGTGCGGGGGCAAGCTGAAGGTCATCGCGGCTATCGAAGAGCCGGCGGTGATCGAGCGTATTCTCACGCATCTGGGGTTAGCTGCGCAGCCGCCGCCACGCGCGCCGGCGCGGCGCGTTGATCTGTTGCAGGCGGCATGAGTCGCAATCCCGGACTGGTTTTGACCGGAGCCGATGGGTGGGCTCGGCTTGCGCTCGCGCAAGGGCGCTGAGTGGGAGCAACTTAGCCGCTGAATGGCTCTTCGCGGGTTGAGATTCTTGAGACAACGGCGGGGCTTGAGGAAATTTTTGTGCGGTTGTCTGCTCACCATGCGTTGGATAGAGTGCCGTCTGGTGAAAAAGGGGTTTTAAAATGACTATCCCCGGCAGCGCCACGCAAAGGCGTAAAATAGTGGCCGCTGACTTCCGCTGTTTACAATCCGTAGTCCCTGAAATAACCCTCATGACCAGCCGCAAAATCATCACTGTCATCCGCCTGCTGTCAGGCGCCGCCGTGTCTGTCACTGCGCACGCACAAAGCCAGACGCTCAAATCCGGAGAGCAGGTGTACAAGGAAACCTGTGTCGTTTGCCATTCCACAGGGCTGCTCAAGGCTCCAAAGTTCGGGGACAAAAAGGAATGGGGCGGACTGATAAAGGAACCGCAAGCCACGCTTACCGCTGACGGCTGGGTGGGCGTGCGCGATATGCCGCCCAGGGGCGGCAAGCCGGATCTCCCGCAAGAGGAGTTCGCGCGCGCGGTCGCCTACATGGCGCGCGCCGCCGGCGCCACGTGGAAAGACCCCGATGCCACGATGATGAAACGGATACAGGCCGAGGAAAAGATAGCGATCGACAAGAAGGCCAAGGAAAGCAAGGGGAAAAAATAGCATGCACGGCTTTTTCGATAACCGTATTTAAGGAAAGAGATACCCCGATGTATAAGTCATTGCGCACCGCTGTTTCGACGCTGGGCCTGTCGCTACTCGCCGCGGCAGTCAATGCCGGCGCCACCGGCCTCGCCACCTGCGACTCCGGCCCTAAATCAGGCTGGCAGCCGCAGGAGAAACTCGAAAAAATGCTGATCGATCAAAACGGCTGGAAAATCCGCCGCGTCAAGGATGACGGCGGCTGCTACGAGGTATACGCCTTCGACAAGAACGGTGATCGCGTGAACGCCTACTATCACCCTGTCACGCTGGCGCTAGTACCCAACACCTTGAGCGTGCGCAAACCCTGATGCCCGCTGGGAATGACGGCAGGCCGGCATTCAAAGTCTGGGATCTGCTGGTTCGCGTTGGTCACTGGACTATCGTCACCGGCATCGTGGCCGCGTGGTTCACTCGCGGCAAATGGCATGAGTGGATCGGCTACACGGTGCTTGCAGTGGTGGCGCTGCGCGTCGTGTGGGGGCTGACTGCACGAGGCGCATCACGCTACGCAAGTTTTACCCAATTCGTTCGCTCACCTGCCGTGACGATCCGCTACGGCAAACAAATTCTCACACACGAAGCACCACGCCATCTCGGCCACAATCCGCTCGGTGGCTGGATGATCGTCGCCCTGCTCATCACCATCGCGGGTGTCTGCGGCAGCGGCTGGCTCTATACCACTGAACGATTCTGGGGCGTCGAGTGGGTGGAAAAAGTGCATGAAGGGCTGACCAATTTTTTGTTTGGACTAGCGGCACTGCATATCGGCGGCGTTATTTTTTCGTCATGGCGACACCGCGAGAATCTTGTGGCGGCGATGGTTCATGGACGCAAGCGCGCGCCGTCGAACACCGATGTCGCGTAAGTTCG
The DNA here is from genome assembly GCA_009885185.1 of Nitrosomonadales bacterium. The sequence goes on from VFLF01000255.1 coordinate 10,224, forward strand.
CGGCGCCCTCTCAATCCAACTCGCGATGCACGAACTCGATAATCTTCTCTATCGCATCAAGCGCCTGTGGTGAATTCGGGTCGTTGGTGATGAACGCTTCACCCACACCTTTAAACAGGTGCAAATCCACCTTGCCGCCGGCCTTGCGATAGGCTGCGATAAAGCGATCTCGATTTGGCACCGGATGCGCGAAGTCAACCGTGCCCTGTAAATAAATCACGTTCGGCATCGCGCATTTTTCGCCGCGCTCCAGCAAGCTCGTCGGATTGCCTTCCGCCTGTGCTGCGACATCGGGCCAGTAGGCATCGTGGTTACGCACCCACGTTTCGCCGTGCTTGGCATGTGCGCCGCCCGCCAGTGTGCGCGCGTATTCGTAGCGGCCCAGCGGATCAATCACCGGCCAGCACATCACCGCGCACTTCACTGACGCATTCACACCTGAGGCGCCCGCAAGGGCAGGCCGTATAACGCGCGTCGTTCGGACGCATCGCCGATAGCATCGCAAGATGGCCTCCACTCGACACACCGAGTATGCCGACACGCTTGGGATCAAAATTGAACTCCGCCGCGCGCGACTTGAACCAGCGGATCGCGTGCTTTTTGCATGTGCTGCACCGCCCGGCCCTGACTTCTGAGCAGCATTGCACGCTGACGCCATAACGAGCGTAGCACGCACACTTGCTCGGTTGGCCGAAAAGCGCCGCTGAGCAACCCGTAGCTCATGAGCTGCTGCAACCACTGGCAGTCCAGCACGTCGGACTTACGCCCCGAGACGTTCTTGACGTGGCGTGCATTGACCAGCAGCACGGTAAAGCCTCGTGATTCCAGCAGTTCGAACAAGGGTATCCAGTACACCCCGGTCGATTCCATGGCAACGGTGTCAACCTTGCAGGCCTTGAGCCAATCGGCCAGGGATTTAAGGTCGACAGTGAAGCTGGGAAATTCACGCACCGACGTCTCATCTCGATCCGGCGGCACCGCCACAAAGTGCGAGGCGCTTCCGATATCGATACCAGCGGCATGGGGGTGGGTGATCGTCAGGGCCGCGCGGGTCTTGCCCGGCTTGAAGCCGATTTTCATATTGCGTTGGGACATGACTTGCTCCATCATTCAGGTTGGAATGTGGCGCCGCATCGGGTACGTCGTCTTGCTCACTCTCTTAAACGGGATATCTGCCCAGCGGCTGCCAACCGCTAGGCCGATTCACCAATATCGATGACGTTACCCAGGACCACGCTCATACGCGGGCAGGACGCACCATTGTCTTACCGGCCTTCAGCAGCGCCGCATTCCACTTTGCCACAACGCGGTGCGCAATGTTTCTTCGGCGCGATTTGCGGCATTGGGCCGATTATTTCGCTCATACCCCATTGGACAAGGCTATGACTATCCCCCAACGATGCTAGGCGTGTATGATCTTCGTCTGCGGACGGAGAAAAAGGAGAAAGAAGATTAATGCCTTATCGATAAGAATAGCCTGCGGCATACTCGCATTGGCCCTGATGTATCTGTCGGCGAATGCCGCCATGGCGCAAACGACAACCGCGCGCATCGCGAGTATCGCAAACACTTTCCTCGCGACGCTCGATCAGACGCAGCGGCAAAGTGTGCTGTTTGCGTTTGACGACGAGAAGCAGCGAGCACGCTGGTCTAACCTGCCGGTCACGATAGTTCCGCGGGCGGGTCTCAGCCTCAGGGCAATGAACCCGGCGCAACGTACCGCCGCAATGGCTCTGGTCGCATCTGCCCTAAGCGCGCGGGGCTTCGAAAAAGTCCAGCAGATCATGGACAGCGACGAGCTTCTCAAGATCGACGAAAAGACCGAACGGATGTTCGGCAAGGACCTTTATTTCGTTTCTATCCTCGGCACGCCCTCCGAAAAGGAACCCTGGATGCTCCAGTTTGGAGGTCATCATCTGGCGCTGAATATCAGCTTCGCCGGCGAACGCGGTGTGCTTACCCCGACCCTGACCGCCGCCCAGCCCGCGCTCTACACGCTCAACGGTAAAACCGTGCGCCCCCTTGGGCAGGAGAGCGACAAGGGCCTCGCCTTGCTGAACTCATTGGACGAGAACCAGCGCAAGCAGGCAATTCTGCCCTTCCGGGTAGCGGATCTTGTGCTCGGCGCAGGGCAGGATGGCAAGACCATCCAGCCTGAAGGCCTGAAGGCTTCCGCCATGAACGCACGGCAACGCGCCATGCTGCTCGATCTGGTAGCGGAATGGTCGGGCATAGTCCACGACAGCGCGGCCACGGCCCGCATGGCCGATATCAAAGCCGATATCAACGATACCTGGTTCGCGTGGAGCGGCCCGGCCACCGTTGCGCCGGGACACAACATCACCGCTTACTACCGCATCCAGGGACCGCGTCTGGTCATCGAGTATGCGCCCCAGCCGCTCGGCGGTGATCCGGCGATGCATGTCCATACCATCTATCGCGATCCGACCAACGACTACGGCCGCAAACCCGTCGCAAAATGAAAGCGGGGCTGGCTGCTGCGGGCGCGATGCTGTTGCTGGCCGCAACGCCTGTCGCCGCGCACAGGCTGGATGAGTATCTGCAGGCCACAACCATCTCGGTGGAGAAAGATCGTGTTCAGACGCAGATTCGTCTGACCCCCGGCGTTGCGGTGTTTCCCATCGTGCTCACAAGCATTGATACCGATGCGGATGGCGTCATCTCGGAAACAGAGCAACGGGCTTACGCGAAGCGGGTGCTGGGCGATGTGTCGCTAATCGTAGATGGGGCTCGATTGCAGCTGCGGCTGGTCTCGTTGAAGTTTGCGAAGGTCGACGAAATGAGAGAAGGCGCCGGCGCAATTCAGCTCGACTTTGATGCGGATGTAGCGAGCGGCGGCCCCAGCCGGAAACTCATTTTCGAGAACCGGCATCAAAGCCGGATTGCGGCCTATCTCGTAAATAGTCTGGTGCCTCGCGACCCGGCGATTCGGATCGCAGCGCAATACCGAAACTACCCGCAGTCGTTCTATCAATTGGAGTACACGCAAGACATCGTTGGTTCAGGCGCGCAGTCTTCTGGCTGGTGGTCAGGCGCCTGGGGATGGCTGGGAACCGCCGCGTTTCTTATGCTCGCAGGGGGCGCATTCGCCTGGCGGCGCGCCAGAGCCGCGAATGTTGTAATAGCGCAAGAATAGCTGTCACTTTGCCTGTCTGCAGGCGCAGCGGCACGCAGGGATCAGTTTCTCCCGCTCTATCACGCCGAAAACCTCCACCCCGGCGACCGCATCCCCGGCCCCGCCATCATTACCGATGCCAATGCCACCACCGTCGTCGAACCCGAATGGCAAGCCGAAGTCACCGCGCAGGGCCACCTGCTGCTCATCCGCGCCGCGCCGCGTCTAACCAAAGCAGCCATCGGCACGAACGTCGATCCGGTGATGCTGGAAATTTTCAACAATCTCTTCATGGCCATCGCCGAGCAGATGGGCGTGACGCTCGCCAACACCGCCTGAAAGTTCTGCGCGTGCGCGTCAATCGCTATGCACAGCGCCGCGGTCGCTGCCAGGCTTCCCGGAAACCACCTGGGTATTCCCAATGTTCGCACGGCGGTCTCCGGCCAGGCCTCATTGCAGCTTGAGGGACTTTATTACCTTGCCCCATTTGTCGTACTCGGCCTGAAGAAATGCCGCGAATTGCTCCGGCGTGCCGGTTTGCAGCTCCAGTCCCTGCTTCTCGAGCTGCTCCCGGTAATCGGGCACGGCGGCGATCTTGACGAGCTCACCGTGCAGCTTCCCGATGATGTCTCTCGGCGTGGCCGCTGGCGCCACGAGTGCGTACCAGTTGGCGGTCTCCACCCCTTTCACCCCCGCTTCAACGAACGTCGGCACTTCCGGCGCCAGCGCCGAGCGCGCAGGACTCGTCGTTGCCAGCGCCACGAGCCGCTTCGTCTGCACGTGCGGCATCACCGACGTGATGGCGGTGAAGATCATATGCACCTCCCCCGAGAGCACGGCGATCGCCGCCCCCCCGGAGCCCTTGTAGTGGATGGGAACGATCCTGACGCCGGTAATCGAGTTGAACAGCTCTCCCGTCAGGTGCCCCGTGGTGTAGATGTTGGCCGAGGCGAAATTGAGCTCGCCCGGGCGCGACCTGGCGAACGCGATCAGCTGCTTCACCGAGCGCACCGGCAACGAGGGATGCACCGCGACCATCTGGTAGCCCGAGGCAAGCAGGCTCACGCCGGCGAAATCCTTGCGCGGGTCGTATCCCACGTTTTCCACGTGAGGCCTCATCGCGAACTGCCCTACGAAACCGAGCAACAGCGTGTAGCCGTCCGGCGCGGCCTTGGCCACCTGTGCGGTCGCGGTGGATCCGCCGGCGCCGGGCCGGTTGTCCACCACGAACTGCTGGCCGAGGCGCTCGCCGAGCTTTTGCCCGGCGAGCCGGGCCACGAAATCGTTGCCGCCTCCGGGCGACGTTGGAACCACGATCCGCACCGGCTTTACGGGATACGTTTGCGCCTGCGCGCCCGCGATGATGAAGTTGAAGACGAACAGCAAGGCCGCAAACCCGTATCGCGTCAGGTCTCTCATTTCATTCTCCTCTTCCGCGCTTTATATTGACTTTCAGGGTGTGCACCTTCCTGCTTCTTGTTCATCGTGCCGCGGCGGCTGTCATCGAACCGATAACGCCTTCTTTCTCCACAGCGCCCAGGGGCGTGGCGGTTCCCTCCTGTAAAGTGAGAACAACTTCCACAAGCGACTTCGTGTCGCACTTGAAAATCCTATCCGCCCGCCGCCAACTCTGCGGCGACGCGCGCTTTGCCACCACTCGGGGCCGGCTTGATCTTGGCGATTTCGGCCTTGAACAACTCGTTCACGCACCAATCTGCGATTTCCTGGCCGGTCGCGAACCAGACCTTGCCATCACTGATCTTTTTGAGGTGCTGAATGATCCCGCGCAGGGCGAGCGTTCGGCCCGGCCGCCCGATGATGTAAGGGTGGCACGTGAACGGAATGTACTTCGGGCTGACCGACGACTCTGCCCACAGCTCGTCGACATAGGCTTTCCAGACCTCGAGCCCGAAGTACGGATTGCCGAACTCGCCGTGGCGATGACCGAACAGCGTGCCGTCGCCGAACGGCTGGCGCGGCAACTCGACCAGGATCTTGCCGTTCTTCTCGTACAGGTACGGCA
>VFLF01000800.1 GCA_009885185.1 Nitrosomonadales bacterium
GCTGCATCAGCATGGACTTGCGCAACGCCAACGGCGGCCAGTCCACCGGCCCGCTGGATTTCGATGCGCCGTGGGATGCACACACCAACGACCAGCTGGGCTTGCTCGATCACCTGGGCATCGACAAGTTTCTGGTAATGGGCTTTTGCATCGGCAACCCGCTGATCTGGAACATCCAGAAGCGCGCGCCGGGGCGCATCGTCGCGTCGGTACATGCGCAGCCCAGCGGGGTTGATCCCAATTACCCGGACTACTTCATCAAGAACAACCTCGCCAAATGGGCGCCGAAGCTCATCGAAAGCCGGTCTGATATCACCATGGACATGGTTAATCGCTACCTCGACAAGATGTACAAAGGCGTCGATTTCGTGCTCACCGTGGATCGCGATTTCGTGCGCGCCAGCCGGACGCCGATGCTGGTGCTGCCGGACAACGTGCCCTCGCACCCGTACGCCGTGGCGATTGAAATGACACACCTCGCGCCGGATGCGCAGATGAGTTTCTTTCCGTGGAAGGACAACAAGGACAACGTGAAACTCGCGGTGCGGCATATCCGCACGTTTCTCAAGGCGAACCGGCCTGCCGGCGTTTAACCCGGCTCGGCTTACGTAGAATACCTAACATAGGGAGACCACCATGGATTCAACCAGACGCACGATTCTGACCACCGGCGCGGCGGCGGTCGCGGCAGCCGCCGCACCGCAAGCCTTTGCGCAAGCCAATGACAAGGGACAGCCCGCCGGGAAGTTTTATCAAAAGGGTGATGTCCGCATTCACTATCAGGACGTGGGTTCCGGCTACCCGTTGCTGATTATTCCCGGCGGCGGACAGAATTCAACGATAGGCGCAATCACGACAAGCGCCCCGTTCAATCCCACTGAAGAATTCAAGAACGAGTATCGCTGCATCACCGCCGATTTACGCAACGCGCCGAGCGGCCAGTCCACCGGACCGCTGGAAATCGACCGGCCATGGGATTCATACACCGACGATCATCTCGGCCTGATGGATCACCTCGGCATCAAGCGCTTCATGGTGCTGGGATTTTGCATCGGCGGCCCTTTTATCTGGAATCTGGTGAGACGCACGCCGGATCGCATCACCGCCGCCGTGGTGTCGCAGCCGGTCGGCTTTCGCAAGGAATTGCCGAACCATGCCTACGACAACTACATGAAAGGCTGGGGACCCAATCTCACCAAGCAGCGGCCCGACCTCACGATGGAGATGGTCGAGCGCTTCATCGTCAGCATGTACGGCGGCGCGCGCGCCGATTTTGTGTTTAGCGCGTCGCGCGATGTGGTGCGTTCGTGCCAGTCGCCGGTGCTGATCATGCCAGACGACACGGCGGCGCATCCTTTCGTTATCGCCATGGAATCCGCGATGCTGGCGCCCAAATCCGAGGTGAGCATGTATCCGTGGAAGGATACGAAAGACAAGATTCCGCTGGCAGTGCGCCAAGTGCGCACATTCATGCGCGCGCACCGCCCGGCTTGAGTTTAGCGCCTTCGGCGCGTGTGACGGGCTGGTGCTTGCTGCCAACTGCAGCTACGCGGCCGCGCCTTCCGGCATAGTCGCGAAGTGACTTTCCTGCGCTGCACCCGCCACGGTGGTGCGGTGCATCTTGCGCCGATACTTCGTCTTGTCGAATGTCGTCGCGCGGTGCAACACGCTGCGGTTATCCCAGATCACCAAGTCGTGTAAACGCCACGGGTGGCTATAGACGAATTGCGGCTCGGTGCAAAACGCGCTGATCTCGTCCATCAGCGTGCGGGCCGATTTTTGCTCCATGCCGATGACCTCTTGCGCATGCGCGCCGGCGTAGAAATTCTTGCGGCCATTCGCCGGATTTTCGCGCACCAGCGGGTGCGTGACGGTGAGGCGTTTCTTTTGTTCTTCGTTGTAGGCGGGGTCGTTCACGTCATCGGGCTTGGCGACGCGATGGATGCAGGTCAGGTTGTCGAGCGCGGCCTTGCGCTCATCGGGGAACGCCGCGTACGCCGCGCGCGCGCTGGCGAAATCGGTGTTGCCGCCCACAGGCGGCACGATGCGCCCTGACAGCATCGAGCACAGCGCCGCCACCGGCTTGAACGAACTGTCGGTATGCCATGCTTCGTTGCGCAGCCGGTGAATCATGCCGGGGTCGTCGAGCGGCAGCAGCTTGCCGCTGGCGTCGAGGTTGGTCATCACTGCGATGTGGCCAGGCTGGTAGTTGTTTGCCGCGTGCGCCTCCATCGTTTCCAGCGCACCCCACAGCAGACCAAACGCGATCTGCGTGTCGTCGGTGAAATCCTGATCGCGCACCACCAGCACCTGATACTCGTTAAACGCATCCCAGATCACGCGAAAATTCTCGCGCGATACCGCCACGGCGAGATCAACCCCGGTGATCTCGGCGACGAACAGCGGGTGCAGCGGTTTGACGTTGATGCGGCTTTTCAGTACGGCGGACATGGCGTTCTCCCGGCAAATAAACAAAGCGTGTTGTATCGTTCGGTCACCGGCGCAATGCTACCTCCATCAAGCGCGGCACAGGCAGCGCGTTTCATCGGCGAGGGCCGCGCTATGGTAAGTATTTGTTTTTAAACAATTATTTTCGTAAGCCGCGGCGTCGCTGGGTGCAAGACATTTTGCGGGGCAAGGCTCATACTTTATGCATCACACAGGAGTACCGCCATGCTGACCCTGCAAAAAGCCGAAGCCCTAGACCACGCCGCCGCGGAAGCGATGGATCGCTACGTGATCGTCAAATCGACGATCTATACCTCCGGTGAACGCGATCCGCGCAAGCCGCCGGAACATCCCGATGCCAAAGGCAAACTGCACCTGATGCATCACGATCCGCGGTTGCCACGCATGCCGGATCAACCTTCGCTGTTTGATTTTTTCCGGCTGCGTTTCGGCCCGTCGATACACATGCTGCAAAGTGCACGCCTCGCGCAGAAAAACGGTTGCAGCGAGAAAGTCGTCCTCGCCTGTCTGATCCACGACATCGCCACCGGCGGATTCATCCGCGCCGATCATGGCTACTGGGCGGCGCAGATGCTCGAGCCGTATGTCGATGAGGAAGTGACCTTCGCCGTGCGCTATCACCAGGTGCTGCGCTTTTATCCCGACGACGCGTACGGCTACAAGTATCCGGATTCCTACATTCGCCTGTTCGGGCCGGACTACAAGCCGGGGCCGTACCTCGACCGCGCGCACGAACACGCGCGCCAGCACAAGTATTACGAGGCCGCGCGGTTGCTGACGGTCAACGACTTGTATTCATTTGATCCGAACGTGCATGTCGAACTGGAAGAGTTCACCGATATCGTCGGACGCCATTTCCGCCAGCCGAAAGAAGGGCTGGGGTTCGATGACAGCCCCACCGCGCACATGTGGCGCACCATCAACTGGCCGACGCGGTATTTGTAAACTAGCCCCGCATCGCCTTCGCCTTCTGCGCGGCCGGACGATCCCAGCAGCGTTTGAGCCACGCCTGCGTCTTCGGCCACTTGCTCAGATCAAGCACCAGCCCGCGAAACATCGCACCGGCCACATTCAGGTCGGCGGCCGTGAACGATGATCCCGTCAGCCACTCTGATTTGCCGAGCGTCGCTTCCAGCACGTCGAACGCCGCCACGCATTCGTTCCATGCTTCTTTGGCGGCCTCCGGTTTGCGCTCGGCTTCCGGCAAATCGCTGGTGTGGCGCGCGTGGTTGACGATCTGGCGGTCGAGGCGGTCGGTTTCCCACAGGCTCCATTGCAGCACCAGCGCTTCGGTTTTCAGGTCTGACGGCAGCAGCGGGCTCTTGTGCTTTTTCGCGAGATAGAAATTGATCGCCATTGACTCCGACAAAATGAAACCGTCGTCGTCAATGACCGGCACGCGCGCATTCGGATTCAGCGCCTTGAATTCCGGCGTCTGCGTGCCGGGTGAGCGCGGCAGAAAGTCCTTGTGGTTGTATGCGATGCCGAGTTCGCCCAGCATCCAAAGTGTGCGCACCGCGCGGGATTTTGCGTGGCCATAGAGGGTTAACATGATTTTCTCCGTGTTGAAAAGTGATTCAGTTTACATCAGGCCCGGTCGCGCATCTGTTGCCGCATGAACGCGGTCAATCCGGTTTCGCGCCGGAGAGCTTGACCGCTTTGCCCCAGCGCGTGATTTCTTCCTTGATGAACGCGGCGAATTGCTCTGGCGTGCTGCCGATTATTTCGACGCCCTGCACTTCGAGCTTGTCGCGCATGTCGGGCTGTTTGGCGGCGCGCGCGATGTCGGCGTGGAGTTTGGCGATGATCGGCTTGGGCGTCGCCGCCGGCACCACCACGCCCCACCAACCGGTGGCGTGGTAATCCGCGTAACCCGCTTCCGCGATGGTGGGCACGTCGGGCGCGGCCCTCGATCGCACGTTGCCGGTCAGCGCAATTGCCCGCAGCCGCGCGGATTTGACATGGGCATTCACCGCCACCATGGTGCCGAAGGTGCAGCTCACCTGCCCCGACATCACGTCGGTGAGTCCCGGCGCGAGCCCCTTGTACGGAATGTGCTGCATGTCGATGCCGGCGGTGGACTTGAGCAACTCGCCCATCAGATGCGCCGAGCCGCCGCTGCCGGTGGAGGCATACGACAAACTTCCCGGCTTGGCTTTCGCCAGCGCGACCAGGTCCTTGATGTTCTTCGCCGGCAATTGCGGATTGCACACCATCAGGTACGGCCCGGTGCCGATTTGCGTCACCGCGGCAAAGTCGCGCACTGTGTCGTAGGGCAGTTTCGGATACAGCGAGACGTTGATGGCAAACGCCGTGGGCGCGAGCAGCATGGTGTGGCCATCGGGACTTGCCTTCGCCACCAGATCGGTGCCGATCAGGGTGCCGCCGCCAGGGCGGTTGTCGACCACCACCTGTTTGCCCCACGCATCGGTGAGTTTTTGCGCCGTCAGCCGCGCCACGAAATCATTGATCGCGCCCGGCGTGTACGGCACGATAAAACGCACCGAGCGATTCGGGTAGTCGCCCGCGTCCGCGGCAAATGCGGCGGCAGGCAGGCATGCGATCGCATACAGCACTGAACGGCACAATTTTTTCGGCATGAAGACACTCTAAACGTAGCGGTTCCGGATTGTCACTGCGGCGTTGCGTGCCGTCAACGGTTCACTTCGGGTGTTTTTTGAATGCAGCGCATGGATCAGGGCGTGCGGACGCCACTGTCCGCACCACTGCATCGAACGATGCGGTCAGCGAGGCGGGGGTGCCAGGTTCCAGATAGCCCACCGACAGCGTGCGCGCGCGCAGCGCCGGGCTCAGCCAGCGCGGCACGCCGATATCGCGCCGCACGTGGCCATTGCCCGCGATCAGCACCACGCCGCGCGGCACGTGTCGGGCCAATACCGACGCCATCACCGCATCGCGCGCCATCTGCCCGCGCGCCATGCCGGGCAGCGCCGATGGCGGCAGCGCATTGCAGTGCCCGTCATCCATTTCGCGTTGCTGTGCCGATTGCAGATCGGCGGGCGCTGGGATATCAAGTCCCAGGGATTGCATTGCAGCGGCATCGAACACGGAGGCGTATCCGCCGCGCATAACTTTGCCGGTATCCGCTGTAGACAGATTGGCCCCTGCCAACGGCACGCCGTATTCGAGCGCCAGCTCGATAAACGGTTGGTAGTAACTCCAGTTCCACGTGCCGCCACGGACGCCCACCGGCGGCGACGCAATGTCGATGATGTGCTGCGCGTTGCGCGGTTGCTGCCGGCGCGCGTGGTCAATATCCGCTTGCCACTCGTAATCGAATTGCTCCATGGCGATGGCGGGCCGCCAGCCAGCGGCAAATGCTCGCCGCAGCACCTCCAGTCGCAGCCGGTGATGCTCGGCGTTATCGTGATTTTCGCCGAGCAGCACGATCGCATCGCCGCGCAGGCGGGTTTCCCAGTCGTGACGCGGCACGCCGGCACATCCCGCAAGGACGGCAGCCAAGGCAAACCCGAGCACCGCACGCCACCATGAGCAGCGCGCTTCTGCCGGTATAGGGCGCGCGATCAGTTCTTTGGCTTTCCGGCGACCAGATACGCCCACAACGCCTGAACATCATCGGGCTTTAACACATCGCCCCACGGCGGCATGGTTCTTACGCCATAAGTCACCGAATCAACAAAACGCGCGGGGTTGTCGCGCGGAAAGGTGGCGAGATCAATCGCCCACGGCGGGCCGATCATGCGCACGCCGTGACACGATTCACAGTTAGCCGCGTAGAGTGTCGCGCCGCGTTTGATTTGTTCGGGGGAAAATGAAGCGCCCCCCGGACTTTGTGCCACGCTGCTGGAGCAAATAGCCAAAAACAAAATTACGGTGATGCCGTGCCTCATGCGCATCAATCCCGCATCAAGGCGAACGTCCACACCGCGCCGCCGCTCGGTATCACCGGCAGCGCCTGCCGGCGCGGCGAGCTGCCGGCCACGCCGACGGCGATGGTCACGTACTGCACGCCCTTGTGCGTGTAGGTAACCGGCACGGCATTGACCGCGGAACTGGTCTTGAACTGCCACAGTTGCTTGCCGGTTTCCTCGTCGAGCGCAATAAACTCTCCGGTGGGCTTACCGGTAAAAACCAGCCCGCCATCGGTCACCAGCGAGCTCGCGGAATTCCCCACGTCGTGGATCGGGTGCTTCCACTTGAATTTCCCGGTCAGCGGATCCATTGCCACGTAATGGCCCACCACGTCACCCGGTTTCACCACAGCGTCGCGGCCCGCGGTAGCGGTGTTGGGTTCGCCGAGTTTCTGGAATTTATACGGCACGAATTTCTGTGTGCGTGGCAAATCCCACGTGTTGAAATACGCCAGATTGGTTTTGGGATTAAACGCAAACATCACGGCATTGGTGCCGCGCTGCGGAAACAGCGAGACCTCCTCGCCCTTCAGCAACCGCTCCGCCACATCCGTCAACACCGGGCGGCCGGTTTTCAGATCGACATGCGTGGCCCAGGTCACGCGCGTCATCGGATGCGCGGCGATGAGCTTGCCGTTGGTGCGGTCGATCACATAAAAGAACCCGTTCTTGTTGCCGTTCATGATGACCTTGCGCATCTGCCCGTCGATACGCAACTCCGCGAGCACCAGTTCATTGGTGCCGTCAACGTCATACAAGTCGTTCGGGGTGTATTGGTAGTGCCATTCGATCTTGCCGGTTTTCGGCCGTATGGCGATAACACTGTTGGTGTACAGCGCGTCGCCGTTGCCACGATATCTTGCGTCGTACGGCCCGGGATTGCCCACGCCCCAATACACCAGATCGAGTTCGGGATCGTACGAACCGTTCTGCCAAGTGGATGCGCCGCCGATCTTCCACGCATCAGGAATCGACTCGGCGGTTTTCGGCCAGGTTTCATGGCCCGGCTCGCCCGGCGCGGGAATCATATGCGTGCGCCACAATTCCTTACCGGTCTCCGGGTCGCGCCCCACAAGAAAGCCGCGTGTGGCATGCTCGCCGCCGGTGGTGCCGTTAATCAGCACGCCGTTGGCGATAAACGGCGCGGCCACGCCCTTGTAGCCCTTCAGATGATTGGCGAACGGCACCTTCCAGATTTGCTTGCCGGTTTGCATGTCGAGCGCCACCACGTGCGCATCGAGCGTGGTGCGGTAAAGTTTGCCGTTGTAGAGCGTCGGCGCGCCGCGATAGATCGCCCCCGCGCTCGAAATTCGCAGTACCGCGCGGTCATACTCAACTGGCGTGCGCCAAATCTGCCGGCCGGTGGCGACATCGAGCGCGAAGGTCCAGTTGCCGTTCACCACGTACATCACGCCGTTGTAAACCACGGGCTGCGCCAGCTCGCCGGTTTCGCTCATGGTGCTGGTCGCCCAGATCGGCACCAGCCGTCGCACATTGGATTTGTTGATCTGCCGCAGCGGGCTGTACATTTGCAACTTGGGGTTCTGCCCGAAGCTCAGCACGTTTTCCGTGTTCCTGCCGTCGTTGAGCAACTCGTCGGCGGTCTGTGCCGCTACCAGCGCGGGCGCAGCTAAGAGCAGTGCTGCCAGAAACTTTTTTCTTGTGCGTCTCCCCTATGTGAAATACAAATGACGTTGAACAATACAGACCGACCACAGACGCAAATTACGCAACCATTTGTTTTACAATGAAAAAACGTTTTTGAGGGCTGGCGCTATTGCGTCAGATAGAAAGGGTAGCATGATTGCGGAGGGCTTGCTGTGTGATGTCAAGCGGATACCTACGGTAGAAAACCTGTTGGCAGAGGTAAAAAATGACGCTACTATGCAGCGCTGGAGGTTCCATGATCCAACCCCTTCGCGTTCTGATAGTAGAGGATTCGGCAGACGACGTTGAGTTGCTTCAGCACGCGTTGCGAAGCCTGGGATATCAGTTCACGTCAGAAGTCGTCGATACGCCCAAGGCGTTGCGCGCGGCGCTTGAGCGGCGCACATCGCTTGAGCGGCAGACATGGGACTTGATTACGTCCGATCACGCCATGCCGAACTTCAGCGCCCCTGCGGCACTGGCAATAGCGAAAGAATTGCGCCCGGATGTGCCGTTCATCATCGTCTCGGGCGAAATTGACCTGAATCTGGCGGTGTCGCTAATCAAGCAGGGCGCGCAGGATTATGTACAAAAGGGCCAACTCATACGTCTAGGCCCGATCATCGAACGTGAATTGCGCGAAGCCAAATTAACCCGCGAACGTAAACACGCAGAGGAAAAGCTACGCGAAGGCCAGGAGCTTTTCCAGGCAATTGTCGAGAACGTCGGCGATCTGGTCGCGGTACTCGACGCCGACGGGCGGCGAATTTACAACAGCCCTTCATACAGACCACTGTTTTTGGACAGGGATATCCAGCAAGGATCGAGTTCCTTCATGGAAATCCATCCCGACGATCGTGAACGAATCAAAGAAATTTTTCGAAAAACCGTTGCAACGGGCATCGGCGAATGCGCCGAGTTCCGCTTTGCCCTCAAAGACGGCAGCGTCCGGCATATGCAATCCGATGGCCGGGCCATCCACGGCCCCGACGGCAAAGTATCCAAGGTGGTGGTGGTCTCGCGCGATATTACGGAACTCAAGCATCTTGAAACCGAGTTACGGCAGATGGCTGCCACCGATAGCCTGACGGGCCTCCCGAATCGTCGCTACTTCATCGAACAATTAGAACAGGAATTGGCGCGCTTACATCGTGACCAAGGACGCTGCGCATCCGTATTGATGCTTGACGCCGATCATTTCAAGAAGATCAATGACACCTTCGGCCATGCCGCCGGGGACGATGTCCTCCGCCACCTCGCTGCATTGATGAAAAACAAACTGCGCAAGGTCGACACGGTAGGTCGCGTCGGCGGTGAGGAATTCGCACTCATTTTGCCCGGCGCTGCTCTTCCTGCGGCCGAAGCCTTCGCCGAGCGGCTGCGGATGAACGTCGCCGCAACGCCGGTAGCGCAAGAAGACACCGCGATCCCGATAACCGTCAGTATTGGCGTTGCGGGAATGCGCGCTGGCGATACGAGTGCCAACGAGGCGATGGTACGCGCTGATCGGGCACTGTACCGTGCGAAGGAAAGTGGCCGCAACGTGGTTGCGGTTGAGGCCTGAGACGCGTCGTTCAACCAGCCGCTTTATTTTGCCGGTATCACCGGCAACAACAAATAAGCCTCGCGCCCTCCGCCCGCGTGTAGCGTCACGCTGCCGCCAAACACCTCGGCCGGTCGGCTATCCGCATCACTGTGCGTCATGCCGCCGGTGCCGCGCGTGCCGTAGTGGAATTTTTCTGCGAACTCCGCAAGCTCGCCTTCATATTCGTAGTCGCAGCCTTTCACGGTGAGCGCCACGCGCCAGCCCTTGGGTACGACGATGCAACTGGTGACGATTTCGACTTCGCATTCGTAGACTTCGCCGGGGGTGAGCGACTCGGCTTTGTCGTGCGGGTGATAGGGGCGGAAGGGTTTGTTTTTCACCGGGTCGAGCGCGCGGTGCGAGGCGCGCAGCCAGCCGTTGGCGATGGGCGTGTTGGGGTCGGTGCTGCCCATGAAGGTGAGTTCCTTGCCCTGCGGATCGAACACGCGCACGATCACAAACAAATCCGCGTCGCGGGTGGTCGATGAGATAAACAGCTTCGCCATCATCGGGCCGGTGATCTCAGTGTCTTGGTTCATCGGCGCCGTGGTGAAGGTGACGCCCTTGCCCATCGCCTCGTAGGTGACGTGGGTCTCATGCGCGCCGGGTTTGGCGTTGAGCGTTTGTTTCGCGGCGTCGAGGTAAAACTTGGTCCATTGCGTGCGCGCGAGCGGCCATTCGTTTTCATGACGCAGGACGAATTTTTCGCCGGGGTGACGGATATTGAGTTGCACGCGCGGCTGTTTTTCCCAACCCTTTTTGTCGCCCTTCAAATAACAATCGAAAAAGCGCTTTTGCAGATCCAGCCCGTAGGCGTTGGAGAACACCGACCAATGTGAATCGCCATGCACCTCCAGCCACTTGGGCGTGTCGGCAGGCGTTTCGGTAAAGCCGTTGAAGTTGCCGCGCGGGTGGATGCCTTGCCCGCCCCAGTTGGCGCAGGTCAGGAGCGGCGTGCGTACTTTCGACAAATCGGCCGTGCGTGATTGGTGCCAATCGTCGAAGAAGGGATGTTTTTTCAGTTCCTCGAACGCATCGACGCGATTCTTCGCGAGTTCTTCCTCTGACAACGTGACCGGCCCCGCGATCGATTCGCCGGTGTTGGGGTTTTTCGCGGCATGCTCGCCGCGACCATACTGCACATGCACGACCTGATGCTTGGCCCAGCGCTTTTGAAATTCGCACAGGATGCCGCCGTGGTAGCCCGAGTCGCGATAGCGGTCATTTTGCCCCTCCCACGGAATGATCGCCGCGAGATGCGGCGGCGGCGCATCAAGGCCCGCCACGCGCCACTGGTTGCTGGCGTAATACGAAATGCCGAGCATGCCGACTTTGCCGTTGCTCCACGGCTGCGTGCCCGCCCACTCGATGCACTGATACAGATCCTCGATCTCTCGCGGCGAGGCGGGATCCATGAAGCCCGGCGACCAGCCCGCGCCGCGAGAATCGATGCGCACGATGGCGTAGCCGTGCGGCACCCAGCATTCCGGGTCGGTGGTCTCCCAGTTCTGATATTGGTTGCTCGACATCTTCAAAATTTCGGGATGGTCGGTGACCATTTTTTCCCATTGCAGCGGATAGCCCTGCTGATAGGCGACCCCTTTGCCGTAGATGCCGTAATTCAGAATCACCGGGCATTGGGCGTTTGCATCGACAGGTTGGTAGATGTCCGCGCGCAACGTGACGCCATCGTCCATGGTGATCGGCTGGTGCCAGGTGATACGCATGTTGTCGCGGATTTCGGTGCGGCAGTGGGGGTCGGGAGTGGTCATTGAGCGCCCATCGTTGAATTAGATTTCGTGGCCTGACTTGATGTTCTGCCCCAGGCGCGAAGTAAGGGCGGGCGATATCAGCCGCGACATGGTGTCGAGCGAATCGCCCGGCGGAAAGGGGATGATGATGCGGATGGGTTTGTTGGGATACGCACTGGTTGATGCAGGCTGCGCGTGCAGCGCGGGCGCGAGCACCGAAAACATGAGTAAGTAAACCAGACGATGCATGGAATGACTCCTCAACAGCAGGAACATGGGCATTGTGCCATGAGTCGCAACACCAACACCGTCGTTCCCGCGCAGGCGGGAATCCATAAGCCGTCTTAAGTGGCACGGTGTTATGGATTCCCGCCTGCGCGGGAATGACAGGGTAAGTTTTGCACTTTACCTTATCGCCTAGCACCGCCGCTGCTCAACCTCTGCCCTCGTCCGCTGGCGAGATCGGCAGCGTCACCGGCGCCTTGATCCGCGCCGACAAATCATAGGCCTTCGCCAGCATCAGCCGGTGATGTCCTTCGGCGGCGGTGGCATGCACTGTCGGCACGCCCATCGACAGGCGCATCAGCCACGCCTGCGTTTCCTCGGCCATCGGGCCGCGCAGCGCGCCGAGCGCCATGTCGCCCGCCGGCGTGCTGCCGACAAAATCCACCAGGCGGCTGCTATCCGCCACGTAACCCATGCCTTGCGGCTCCGATACCGCCATCACAAAATCGCGATGGCTGTCGTCGATGGTCATTACGCCCGTGGTGCCGACGACGCCGACTTCAAGGCCATACACCGCGCCCGGCCAGTTCACCGGCAGCGCCCAATTGACCACGCTGTTGTAAAGTGTGCCGTCGCTGAAGGCCATGGTGCCCACGGTGGCGTCGGTGCCGCCGTACTGTTTGCCCAGCGCCTTGTCGACCGAGCGCGCATAAATTTCCACCGGCGTTTTCGCTTCCATCATCCACATCACGATGTCCAGCGCGTGCGTGCCGGAAATCACCATCGGCGAATTCAGCTCGGGGGCGCTTTCGCGCTGATAGTTGTTGATCGCTACCATGCGGTTGAGAAGCGCGCGCGAGCTCACCGTGGTGATATCGCCCAGCGCGCCGCTCGCCACCTTGTCTTTGGCCACCAGCCAGCGACGGCGAAAGCGCTGCGTGTAGCCGATCAGCGCATCGACACCCGCCTGCTGAATCAGGTCCAGCACCTTCTGCGACTCGGCCAGTTCATTGGAGATGGGTTTTTCGATCAGCAGCGCCACCTTGTTGGGGTTTTCCAGCGCTACCAATGTGGGATCGGCGTGCAGATGACCGACGGTGGAAATCAAGGCGGCGGTAACTTCGGGGCGCTTTAACAACTCGCGATAGTCCCGCGTCACAAAATCCGCGCCGATTTGTTCGGCCACCAGACGGCCGCGCTCCGGATTGATTTCCGCGATGCCGATCCAATCCACCTGCGGAAATCGCGCCGCGATTTCGCCGCGCATCAGGCCGACGCGGCCAGCGCCGACGATGGCCAGACCAATTCGTTTGGGATTCTTCTGCTGCATGCTCTGGCTCTCGCTTGATGTCGATCATCCGGCGTCGCCGGCCTGTCCGGATTATCGCGCAAAGTGATAATCTTCACGGGCAGCAACTTTTCCGTGCCAGAATCCGTATCGCCATGACGCTCAGAGAAAACGTATTCCGCGTGTTCGCGACGCTGGCCGTCGTGGTGTGCGCGCAGGCAAATGCGCAATGGCAGCCCACACGCCCAGTGCGCCTGATCGCGCCGTTTCCGCCGGGGGGCGCGGTGGATGTGATCGGGCGCATCGTCGCTTCACGCTTGCCGGAGCGCCTGGGCCAGCAGGTCGTCGTCGATAACCGTGGCGGCGCCAACGCCATCATCGGCACCGAACTCGCGGCCCGCGCCGCGCCGGACGGGCACACCATTTTGATCGTGCCGATTGGCCATTCGATCACACCGTCGGTGACGAAGAAGTTGCCGTACGACACCCTCAAGGATTTCGCCCCGCTCGGCTTGATCGGCAATGGCGCGTACGTGCTGGTGGTGAACCCCAGCGTGCCGGCCAAATCGGTGAGCGAGTTTATCGCGCACGCCAAGGCGCGCGCCGGCGGCTTGAACTATGCGTTTACCGGCCACGGCAACGCCACGCATCTGGCGGCGGAACTGTTCAAGGTGCTCGCGGGCGTCGACATGCAGGGCATCAATTACAAGGGCGGCGGCCCGGCGCTGACCGATCTCATCGGCGGGCAGATTTCGGTGTTTTTCTCCGGCGTGGCCTCGGGCGCGGCGCAGATCAAGGCCGGCAAAATCCGCGCGCTGGGCGTCACCACCTCGCGTCGCAGCGGCGGCCTGCCTGATGTACCGACCATCGCCGAGGCCGGTGTGCCGGGGTACGAAGTCGATGGTTGGTACGGCCTGCTGGCGCCGGCAAAGACACCGCCCGCGGTAATTCAGCGCTTTAACAGCGAACTCGCCGTGCTGCTCGCCATGCCCGAGATGAAGGAACGCCTGCTCGGCGCTGGCATCGATGCGCGAGCGTCCACACCGGCGGAGTTTCAGGAGCGCATCACGCGCGACATCGCGCGCTGGGCCGACGTCGTAAAGAGAGCCAAAATCGCAGTTGAGTAACCCCAACCATCAAGACCCAAGGAGAACAACATGATGTACACCTGCACACCACAGCACGCCGCCTCCGCCAACATGGCCAAGGCCGCCAGCCGCAAAATCATTAAGCGAGCCAAAGGCGGCAAAAAAAGCCTTGCGGTGGATTTGCATTGCCATGTGCATACACCCGCCGCCGATGCGATCGCCAAACAAACGGCGGTGCCGCCCGCGGACAACATCGTGCGCCATGGCAGCCAGCGCACGGCCGACCGGCAGCACGAATTGCGCAAGGAGCTCGACGCCAAGCTCACGTCGATTGAACAGCGTTTGTCGGACATGAACAAAATGGGCATCGACGTGCAGGCCATCTCCACGTCGCCCAGCCAGTATTTTTATCGTATCGAACCGGAACTCGGCCGCCAGACCTCGCGCGTCATCAACGAGCGGCTGGCGGAAATCGTATCGCTGCACCCGGATCGCTTTGTCGCGCTGGCCACGCTGCCGATGCAGGAGCCTGAATTTGCGCTACAGGAGTTGGAGTATTGCATGAAGGAATTCGGCTTTCGCGGCATGGAAATCGGCACCAACATCCGCAAGGCCGAATTGTCCGACCCGCGCTTCGAAAAATTGTGGGCCAGGGCCGAGGAACTGGGCGCGGTGATTTTTCTGCATCCGAGCGGCTTCACCGACACCAGCCGCCTGAAGGAACACTTTCTTACCAACGTGATCGGCAACCCGCTCGACACCACCGTAGCGATCGCACACATCGTCTACGGCGGCATTCTTGAGCGTTATCCCAAACTGAAAATCGTCGCCGCGCACGGCGGCGGCTACATGGGCCACTACCCGGCGCGCATGGATCACGCCTATCGTGTGCGCCCCGAGTGCCACGATCACATCACCCGCCCGCCGTCGTATTACATGAAAAAGATTTACTACGACACCATGGTGTTCGGCGAAGCGCAGCTTGAGCATCTGGTCAAACTGTGGGGCGAGGGTCATGTCGTCATCGGCACCGACTACCCGTACGACATGGGCTACTACAAGCCGGTGGATTTTATCGAGCGCACGAAGTCGCTTACGCGCAAACAGAAAGACGCGATACTCGGTGGCAATGCGGCGAAATTGCTGGGGCTGAAGGCGGGGAAGCGGTAGTCAGTAGCGGATCAATGAAATGAATGATATGGCCAAAGACGATCCACCCTTCGAGGGCGTAAAGGTTCTCGATCTATCGCAGGGTGTGGCAGGGCCCTATTGCGGCATGCACCTGGCGCGCAATGGCGCCGATGTGATCAAGGTCGAGCCGACCGATATCGGCTGCTGGAGCCGGCGGCTGGGCAAGCACACGGGCGATCAAACCGCGCATTCCGTCATCGTCAATCGCGCCAAGCGCTCGCTCGCCGTCGATCTCAAGACCGATCAGGGCGTCGCCATCGTGCAGCGGCTGGCCAGCCAATGCGATGTGTTGATCCACAACTATCGCGTCGGCAAAATCGACAAGTTCAAGCTCGACTACGAGAGCGTCAAACAATCCAATCCGAACGTCGTTTACGCCCACATTACCGGCTTCGGCGCGAAGGGGCCGCGCGCCGACAATCCGGCAACGGACTCGGTGATGCAGGCCTATACCGGGATGATGTCGATCAACCGCACCGCGGCGGGTGTGCCGCAGCGCATCGAAATGCTGGCGATCGACTTCTCTACCGGCTTGTATGCCTTTCAGGCGGTTGCAGCGGCGCTGTATCGTAAAGCGATGAAAGGCCGCGGCGCCCACATCCAAACCAGCCTGCTGGAATGCGCGCTCGCCCTGCAGGAAGGCGCGATGATGGAACACCATTTGCAGGGCGGCGCCGCCGAACCCATCGGCATGCCAGTCGGCATGTTCAAAACCAAAGACGGCTTCATGAGCGTCAATGCGCGGCGCGATGAACATTTCAAGCGCCTCGCCAAACTGCTCGGCAACGACGAATGGATCACCGATCCGCGTTACGCCGACGCGCGTGCCCGCGTAACCAGTCGCAACGAACTGATGGCCGAACTGCGGCCGTTCTTCGAAACCAAGACCTCCGATGAGTGGGTGGAACTGCTTTCCGGCATCGACATCCTGAAAGCCAAGGTCAACACCTACGACGATCTATTCAAAGACCCGCAGGTGCAGGCCATCGACGCCGTGCGCTGGGTCGAGAACGACACGCTCGGCCGCGTGCCGATGGGGACGATTTGCGGGCAGGCTGCGCCGGCGACGGGTGATCCACTGACGCATGCGCCGCATCTGGGGGAGCATACGCGGGAGATTTTGGGGGAGATGGGGTTTGGGGTTAGCGAGATTGAAAAGCTAACCGCCTCAGCCGTTGTTGAGTGCTATCGGGGCTGACCTGGTTTGAGCCCGGACCCTACATATGGGCCACCATTGGCCTCAATCGCTCCTTCTTAATGCGGCACGAAAATATTAAAATCAATAAAATCAATTAGTTATATAATAATATTCTCTAGGCATGGCTGTTTCGCATTTGGTTTGTGGTGACAATATGTCACCACTATGCTACAGTTCGTCCGCTGCCGATCTAAACACCATCAATCATCGATACCTGAACAAATACTCAAGACTGACTGATAAAACTGATACTGACGCTGACAAAAATTCCGACTCCAAACACTGATACCTAAAACGACAATGGCAACGAAAACATCAGATGAACGGGGCCGCATCACAGCCCGCCTTCCCCTAGCCCTGGTCACAGAGCTTGAGGAAGCAGCGGCGTTGGTGGGTGTCACAGTCAATCAATTCATCGTGCAAGCCGCTTCAGAAAAGGCGCGTACGATTATTGAGACCTGCACGCGAATCGACGTGTCACGTCGGGATGCGGCCTTTATTGCCAACTTGCTGGACTCCCCCCCCTTGCCGAATGCGGCGCTGCTCAAGGCGGTCCAGCTTTATGATAAGGCTGTAACCCATGCAGAATCAGATTCAACTCCAGCCGCTTCAGGACAACCACGACACTGAGGCTTTTACCTGCGGCGTCGATGCGCTTGACCGATGGCTAAAGAGCATCGCCCGGCAGCACGCCAACAAGGGCGTCTCCCGCACTTTTGTCGCGATTGATCCCGCCAACCCCGCGCAAATCGTCGGCTATTACAGTTTGACGGTGGCCGAGATCGATACCGACAAGCTACCGAAAGACGTTGCCAGAAAACTGCCACGGCGCGTGCCCTTGGTGCTGATAGGCCGTCTTGCCACTTCGTCGGCCGCGCGTGGTCAGGGCATCGGCGCACTGCTACTCGTCGATGCGCTAAAGCGAATTATTCGTATCGCCAACGATGTTGGTGTCACGCTGGTGCTCGTGGACGCAAAAGACGACCCAGCCGCCAGCTTCTATCAGCATTTTGGCTTTGTGCCGTTGCCGGAAAATCCGCTGCGCTTGGCGCTTCCGGTCGAGACCGCCAGACGCGCCCTGTCACCGCCATCGACTGCTCAATCGTGATGTGCTGCTGCATTGAGCGAATTGCTCGCATTAAATCAACGCAGTCGGGGACGCACCAAGTTTATTCTCAACCACAGATAATTATGGTCTGTACCGAATGGCACTTACTTAAGCTTAACGGGATGTCCATATTTTCGGATTTTCGCTCTGGCGATCTCACGAGGTTGCATCAGTAACGGATAGGGTTTAGGTCGCCGTTTGA
>VFLF01000742.1 GCA_009885185.1 Nitrosomonadales bacterium
GGCCGCCGTCGTCGGTGAGGTACAGCGTGTCGTCGGCATCGATGTGCAGGCCATGCGCGCGCGGGTACTGGCCCTCGCCCCACGAGCGCAAAAAATTGCCGTCGCGGTCAAACACCATCATCGGGTGCTCGCCGCGATTGAACACGTAAACCTGATCCTTGCTGTCGACCGCCACCGCGCCGACATCCTTGAACGACCAGCCGGGCGGCAGCTTGGCCCAGTTATCGATCACTTCGTAACGGTGTTCTCCACTGCCGAGGATGACTGACATGGCGTATTCCTTTTAGTGAAAGCGGGTGATGCAACGGGATAGGTCTTTGCATTGTAACGAACTCGGACTACAGTCCTGCCCTGCGCACCCCGCTGCGCGTGCCGCATGATGCCAAACAACAATATACGTAACTATTTGTTTTTATTTATTATTTTTGAGGATCTACAATGACAACAAGCCCACGCTTACCGACGCCTGCGCTATGCGGCGCGGCGTGCCTGCTTGCCATCGGCAACGCGCTCGCGCAAACACCCGCCGCAGCGCTGGCGTTTCCCACCAAGCCCATCCGCATCATCGTGCCGGCAGCGCCGGGTGGCGGCACGGATATTCTGTCGCGGCTGCTGAGCCCCCGGCTCACTGAAAACCTCGGGCAAAACATGATTATCGAAAATCGCGCGGGCGCTTCCACCAATATCGGCACCGAGTTCGTGGCGCGCTCGGCGCCCGATGGTTACACCGTGCTGATGGCAACCACGCCGCACGCGATCAATCCGAGCCTTTTCGCCAAACTGACATTCGATCCGATTCGTGATTTCACCATGATCAGCCAGTTGGCGCTGACGCAGAACGTGCTGCTCACGCATCCGTCGCTGCCTGTTGCCAACGTCAAGGAATTTGTCGCGCTCGCCAAGGCGCGCCCCGGCCAACTGACCGCCGGCACCTCTGGCGGCACCTCGGCATTTCTCGCGGTGGAAATGCTGCGCGCGGCAGCCCGGATCGACGTGCTGAACATTCCGTACAAAGGCGCGGGTCTGGCGTTGAACGACATCATCGCTGGGCATTTGCAGTTTCAGGTGAACACCACGCTCGCCACGATTCAGTTTATTCAATCGGGCAAGCTGCGCGCCATTGCCACCTGCGGCGCGAAACGCACCACCACGCTGCCACAGGTGCCCACTGTTGCCGAAACCATTCCCGGTTTTGAATCCAGCGGCTGGTATGCGTTACTGGGGCCGGCCGGCATGCCGCGTGACGTGGTGCTCAAGTTGCATGCCGCATTCGCCAAGGCGATTCAGGCGCCTGATATCGTGAAGCGCTTGACGGAACAAGGCGTCGATATTGTCGCCGGCTCGCCCGATGAACTGGTCAAATTGATGCCCGCCGAGATCAGCAAGTGGGCCGCGGCGGTCAAGGCGTCGGGGGCGAAAGGAAATTAAAACGCGCGGTATTTCTGCGTCGACAACAAGCGCGTCATCTCCGCATTCAGCTCGGCTGCATCCTCGGCTGTCAGCGGTTCCAAACCGGCCTGCGCCCTGAATGCCTGCGGAGTGAGCGGCAACGCGAGGTAGTGGCCGAAGGGTTGCCGCGTTGCACTGCGAGCGCGCCCGTACAGATGCACGTGCAGTTCAGCGCGCCAGTTGCCGTTGTCCTGATAGTTGATTCTGCCGATGTCGATGCCGCGCCGGGTGAGCACGGTTGTCATCGCCTCGCCGGCCACCATGGTGAGCTTCATCAACTCGACAGCGCGCTCACGGTCAAGCTGCGTACGATCCACAACCGCCACCTTGGGATTGATGATCAAATGGCCGCCGTCGCTGCGTGACACATGCGGCCGTTCAGGCGCGATAACCTCGTAGTGTTTTGACTCCAGGACGAGCATGACGGACATTTCGCTGACTCCTTTGGTAGCTTGGCGGCGCGGTGGATTGATCGCTTGATGGCTTAATGGCCGGGCTTAACCCGATTTATCCAGCCAATGACATTTTACGGAACTGCCGCGGCGACATGAAATGGTCGCGGCATTCCCCTCAAGCCGCTTACGAAATAGCCGTTAACAGAGTTAGCTTTGGTGCTCCGGCTCGGGGAAGCTACTTGGACGAACGAACTATTACGGCTGCTACCCACCTCATCCGCTGCTGTGCGCGCCCCTTGGTTGCGGGTGTACCAGATGCGGACGAACGGCGACCCCCTGATATCGCTGTTTGAGGGTGCCCCCAGCCGGAGTGCCAAGGCTAACCGCCATGCCCCGCACTTATTCAATGTGAAAGCGAAGGCAAAAGTTTGGGCTGCCACAGCCGTTAATCAGAGGTGCAAGCCGGCAGGCCGCCCGGGACTCGTAAGTAGATGCGAGCCGAAGTCAGTCCTGGTTTACAAGGAATACCAGACGTGGACATGACACCTTTGAAAGTTGACAGCGACGGCCAGGAAATTTTTCTCGGCCGCCAGTCCATTGTCGATCGCGAGCAGAATCTGCGGGCATTCGAGCTGCTCTTTCGATCCAGCCGCCGGAACCGTGCCGACATCGGCAGCGCCACTGTAGCCACCGCAACCGTAATCAACTACGCGCTGAACGAACTGGGCCTCGAATCGCTACTGGGCAGCTATCTGGGCTTCATCAATCTCGATGCGGATATGCTGATGAGCGACACCATCGAGCTGTTGCCACGCAACAAAGTGGTGCTGGAAATTCTGGAAACTGTTGAGCCCGCGCCAGAAATCGTGGAGCGCTGCCGACAGCTGCGCAACCTGGGCTTCACGCTCGCCATGGATGATTTTGTTCACCATGACGAGACGCTGCGACCGCTGCTGGAAGTGATGCACATCGTCAAGGTCGACATTCAGATGCTCGACCCGCATGCATTGGTGGAAACTGTCCGCAACCTGAAACGCTTCAATGTGCGGCTGCTGGCGGAGAAAGTCGATACGCCCGCGCATTTCAAGAACTGCATGAGTCTGGGCTTTGAACTGTTTCAGGGCTATTACTTTGCCAAGCCGGAAATCATCAGCGGCAAGCGATTGTCAAGCTCGGAACTGATACTGATGCGATTGCTCGGGCTGCTCACGGCCGATGCCGATACGCCTGAAATCGAGAAAGTGTTCAAGCAGGATCCCGGCCTGAGCGTCAATATGCTGCGTCTGGTCAATTCGGTCGCGACCGGTGCGAATTGCAAAGTGACCTCGCTCTCGTCGGCCCTGCTCGTGCTCGGCCGGCGTCAGGTGCAGCGCTGGCTGCAGTTGCTATTATTCGCCCGGCTGCCGCCCACCAAGGATTTCCCCAGTCCGCTGCTGCAACTGGCCGCCACGCGCGGCAAATTCATGGAACTGTTGGCCGCCGGCGACAAGGCATTCGAGGATGACGCATTCATGGCCGGCATCATGTCGTTGATCGATGCGCTGCTCGGCATTCCGCTGCCCGACATCATCGTCAGCTTTCCGATTGCCCAGAATGTGCGCGACGCGCTGCTCGAACGCAAAGGGCAGCTGGGACGAATGCTGCTACTGGTGGAAGCGCTGGAACGTAATGACGAACCAGCGATTGCAGCGGCCAGCGCGGCATTACCCCACTACACGGCAGCGCGCATCAATGGCGCCCAGCTGGAGGCGTTGCGATGGGCCAACAGTATCGGTCAACCCGGCGCGTGATTCGTTGCGCACAGGGTTTGCGCAAGGGAGAGCACTGCCTCCGGCGTATCAGGCGCTCAGCACGCGGTTTTTTCCGGCGCGTTTGGCAAGGTACATCGCCTGATCAGCGCGTGTGATGGCATCTTCGCCGGATTCACCCGCTTGCAACTGCGCAACGCCGGCGCTGAAGGTAATGAGGATTTGCTCCGTGCCCGCGAGGAAAAACCGTCGCGTCAGCGCGCGCTGCAAGCGTGTCATGGCATCGATGCCTTTTTCCAGCGTGGTATCGGGCATGAGGATGACGAACTCCTCGCCGCCATAGCGTGCCAGCGTGTCCTGCGTGCGCATGCTGTCGCGCGTCACCATCACCAGATGGTTCAGTGCGGCGTCGCCCGTGTCGTGGCCCTTGCTGTCGTTGAGCTTTTTGAAGTTGTCGATGTCCAGCAGCGCCATGCACAACGGCGTCTCCTTGCGCTGCACGTCGGCAAGTTCGCGTGCCATCGCTTCGTCCAGCCCCTTGCGATTCAGCGCGCCAGTCAGGGCGTCGTGCCGCGCCTGGGTGCTGGCGGCATTCAATTCCTGATGCAGCCTGACGATCTCCGCTTCGGAGCGGCTGACTTGCTCGCGCATGCCGCGCAATTCATCACGCACTTTTGCCATGTCGTCCGCAACGCCGCGCGTGGCGCCGATCACATCCTTCAGCACCGGCGCGATTTCTTCGAGGGACTTGGCCTGTTCCAGCAACCGCGCGCTCTTGTCCATTTTGTCGTGATAGACGCCGGTGGATTCGCTCATCAGCGACAGCCGCTCGATGAACGTCGCCAGCATGCGGCGCATGTCCTCCTGCGCCTCGAGCTCGCGCCCCTTGGCCTCGATCTGCTTGAACATCACGTCTTTCAGCCGCCGCTCCAGATCATCCAGCCGGCGCAGCGTCAGCGGCGGTGTGGCGGCCGTCATCAGCGCATCAATATGGCGTTTCAGCCAACTGTCGTCCAGACTCAGTTCGCCGATATTCGTGATAATCAAATGCAGCAGCTTGAGCAGGGTCGCTCGGATCTCCGCCTGATCCTCAGCGGCAAACGACAATCGGTGGCTGAAGTTTCCCAGCATCGATTTAACGCGGGAGATTTCAGCCGAAGGCTCGCGGATCACCTTGAGCAACTGTTCGACCTGCTCGGTAAATCGCGCGTCGTCGGTGCCCAGCGCGGGCAGGGTGTTTTCAATCAGGCGCGCGACCGGCTCCAGTATTTCTGTCGTCGACAGAGATGCCGGCGCTGAATACGGTGATCGAGTGTTGTCGGCCGCCGCAGTTGCACCGGCCGCACTTACGTATAACACCAGCACATCCTGCACTGACTGCCAGTTGCTCTGACCGATGGCGCGATCAAGCAACTCTTTTTGTCTGGTTTGCGCCGCGCTTTTGGCGGGCAGCGCGCGCGCGATTTTGCGTAGCTGCTCGTCCGGAAACGGCACCGCATCCGGCGTGCCGGCAATCTCGTTGTAAACCGCCTGATAGTTGACCGGCGTCGGCAACAGCTTGCGCGTGGTCAATTTCATCAGCGCTTCGCGCGCGATCTCGAATGGTTTTTTTTCGGCCATGTAAATGTCGGGCAATGCCTGCGCAATGGGCACGAACCGTGCCGCGGGTGTGCCCTCATTATTGTCATTTCGGCCGCCGCCAGTGCCCGAATAAAGGCAGTAATAACCGCTTGTTTTCTCTGCATGCCGCGCCACGTTGCCGGTGTTCGACGCGTTCGCGCAGGGATTTCTCCGCATGTTAAAAAATGTAGGTATTTGTTTTTAAATAACTTTTTATAAGGAACCCATGAGCCTCGCCGTGACTATCACGGCCCTTGCGGTTACTCTATGACGCACTGAAGAAACTGGTGCTTTCGCGTGAAAAATCTCCGGCTTGCCATCTCATGGGTCTGCGCCGCGTTGCTGCCCGGCATCGCGCACGCGGCAGAGGCGTATCCCGCGCGCCCGATACGCTTTATCGTCCCCTTCCCGCCCGGTGGCGGCGCGGATACGCTGGCGCGCACGGTCGGACAAAAACTCGGCGAGGCGTGGGGGCAACAAGTGGTGATCGATAATCGTCCCGGCGGCATGACGATTATCGGCACGGAGCTGGTGGCGAAATCGCCGCCGGACGGCTACA
>VFLF01000894.1 GCA_009885185.1 Nitrosomonadales bacterium
GAGCCAGCGCGCTTCGATAATGCGGCGGCTGCGCGCGTCCAGACTGCCGCGCGCTTTTTCCAGGCCTTCGCCGCGCAGGCGCGCGTTCTGTTCCTGCTCGATCACCATGCCGGGTTCGGCATCTTCGGCGGCGAGATAAGTAATCGGGCCGTAGGCGTTGTCGTCGTCATCCGCGCCGCTGGGTTCGAGCGCGACATCCTGCCCGCCGAGGCGCGTTTCCATCTCCACCACTTCCTCGGGTTTGACGCCGAGCTGCCTGGCGATCAGCTTCACATCGTCGCTGCCCAGCGTATTCAAGCCTGGCTTCATGCTGCGCAGATTGAAAAACAGTTTGCGCTGCGCCTTGGTAGTGGCGATTTTGACAATGCGCCAGTTGCGCAGGATGTATTCGTGCATCTCCGCGCGGATCCAGTGCACGGCAAACGACACCAGCCGCACGCCGCGCTCCGGATCAAACCGCTTCACCGCCTTCATCAGGCCGATATTGCCTTCCTGAATCAGATCGGACTGCGGCAGGCCGTAGCCCATGTAGCCGCGCGCGATCGACACCACCACGCGCAGGTGCGACACCACCAGTTCACGCGCGGCATCCAGATCGCCCATGTCACGGAAGCGGCGCGCGTAGCCGGTTTCCTGCTCCTGCGTGAGGAACGGAAAACGACTGACCGACTGGATATAAGTGTCCAGACTGCCACCAGCCGAGGGGATCGGTAACGCAGGTAACGCTAAAGCGGACATCGTGGACATATTGCCTCCCGGTTGCTTCTTATCACGATTACTATGTTAGCACTCCTGTAATGAGAGTGCCAAACGGTGTGGAAGTTCCGAGAGTGATATTGTTTAAATAGTGAATAAAAACAAATACTTGAGTATATTCATCGCTTAATGCCGCTTGGCACAGTAACCGGACCAAACCTAATCCGGGCGGATGCCGGCGCTCTTCACGACCTTTGCCCACTTCGCTGACTCCGCCTGAATGAAAGCGGTGAACTCCCCCGGCGTGCTGCCGCCCAGTTCCATGCCCTCGGTGGCCACGCGCGCGCGGATGGACTGCATTTGCAGAATCGCCACCACTTCGCTGTGCAGCCGCGCCAGGATTTCCGCCGATGTTCCCGTCGGCGCGAGCAAACCGTACCATGCCGACGATTCGTATCCCGGCACGCCGGCCTCGGCGATGGTGGGAACCTCGGGCAGGATCGCGATGCGCTGCGTGGTCGAAACGCCCAGCGCGCGCAAGCGCCCGGTACGCACGTGCGGAAGTACGCCGACGATGGTCGTCGCCATGGCCGAGACGCGGCCCGACGCCAGATCAATGATGCCCGGCCCGGGCCCCTTGTAAGGGATGTGCCCCATGCGCGTTTGCGTCAGGAACAGAAAAAGCTCCATCGCCAAATGCGTATTGGAGCCGGCACCCGACGACGCGAACAGCACTTCGCCGGGCCAGGCCTTGGCCAGTGCGATGAGCTGTTTTACCGATGTCACCGGCACCGACGGATGCACCACCAGCAGGTTGGCGGCAATCGCGGTGCGGGTAATGGGCGCCAAGTCGCGCGGCGCATCATAGGGCAGCTTCTTGAACATCGACGGGTTGATGGCAATCGCGGGAACGGCCATCAACAGCGTGTAGCCGTCGGGCGCCGCCTTGGCCACCAGATCGGTGCCGATGATGGTGGAAGCCCCCGCGCGATTTTCCACCACCACTTGCTGGCCAAAACGCGCGGAGAGCGGCTGCGCGACCATCCGCGCAACCAGATCGCCGCCAGCTGCCGCTGGACGTGGGCACGATGATGCGCAGCGGCCGCGCGGGATAACTCTGTGCAAACGCCGGCGCGACCGTGATACCGAAACCCGCGATGATGCAGACGGCAAGGTGGTGCAACGCACGCATGACGACTCCTCAAGGAGCGTGGAACGGTAAACAGTGCGATAGCGCAGGGACTTTGCTATCGCACTGATCGTACTCTAATGAAAGTCTAACTGAATCCCACGCCCTCGATAACGGGCGCGCGCCATGTTATTCCGGATCAAACTCCGCCAAATTCCGGCTAGCCGACAGCCACGCACCCAGCCAGCCCAGCGCGGCGGAAAATCCGCACAGGCTGGCGGCGTCGGGCAGCGAGAGGTGGCGCAGGGTGAAGCTCGCGCCGTAGAGTTGGGTAAGGCTGCCCAGCCGGTCGTTGAGCAGCCACAGCCCGCCCCAAACGATGCCCCAGCCGGTGATGCCGCCCGCCAGTCCCAGCACCGCGCCGTAGTACAAAAACGGCCGGCGGATAAACGGGTTGGTCGCGCCGATCAATTTGGCGACTTCGATTTCCGCGCGCTGGGTGAGGATTTGCAGGCGGATGGTGTTAAAGGTCACCGCCACCAGCGCGAAGGCGAGCAACGCGGCCAGCGTCAGCACGATCAGGCGACCGAGTTGCAGCGTGGCGTCGAGCCGCTTTGCCCAGGCGGAATCGAGTTGCACGTGCTCGACTTTCGGCCAGGCCTTGAATTCGGCACGCAGTTTTTCCAGTGTGGCGGCGGTGTTGTCCTTTGCGTCGATGATAAAACCATCCGGCAGCGGATTGCGCCCCAAGCTGGCGATCACGTCCGACAGGCCGGATTTTTCCTTCAACTCAGCCAGCGCCTGATCGCGCGGTATAAAACGATAACTCGCGATAAAGGAGTGTTTTTTCAGGCGGTTGTCGATCTCGCGCGTGTCGGCGCTTGCGCATCGAGCGCGAGAAAAATGCTGATCTGCGGCGTGGGTGTGTTGTCCCGCGCCAGACTTTGCAGATTGGCGAGGATCACATAAAACGCCAGCGGCAGCGCCAGCGCCACGCCCACCACACCGATGTTCAGCACGCTCGCCAGCGGCGTGCGCGCCAGCCGCGCGAGGGTGCGCGCCAGGCTGCGTCCGTGTTGCCGTAACCAGTTTCTCATGTGGGTAATGTCGTGACCTTGCCCTGCGCGAGCACGATGCGCCGCGGCTGCAAACGCGCGGCGAGTTGTTCGTCGTGGGTGGCGATCACCACGGTGACGCCGACCTGATGAAACGAGCGCAGCAGCTCGCCCAACTCAACCGCGTAGGCGGCATCGAGATTGGCGGTGGGTTCATCCGCCAGCAGTATCGAGGGCCGATGCACGATGGCGCGCGCAATCGCTAGCCGCTGTTGCTCGCCGCCGGAGAGGGTCACGGGCAGCGCCTTCTCTTTGCCGAGCAAGCCCACTTTATCCAGCGCCGCGCGCACGCGTTTGGCTGCATCGGCGGCATCAAAGCCGATGATGTCCAGCGGCAGCATCACGTTGTGAAA
>VFLF01000161.1 GCA_009885185.1 Nitrosomonadales bacterium
AGCAAGGCGTTCATCGATATCCACGCGCGCGCGGAAGCCGATTTGCGCGAACTGCTGGTGATTCCGAAGAACTACAAAGTGCTGTTCATGCAGGGTGGCGCGGCGGGCCAGTTCGCGGTCATTCCGATGAATATCCTCGGCGGCAAGGCCGGCGCGGATTACATCAACACCGGGCAATGGTCGAAAAAGGCCATCAGCGAGGCCAAGAAATTCTGCAAGGTCAATGTCGCGGCGAGTTCCGAGGATCAGAATTTCAGCTACGCGCCGTCGCAATCGACGTGGAAGCTCGATCCGAACGCGGCCTATGTGCATTACACCTCCAATGAAACCATCGGCGGCGTGGAGTTTCAGTGGATTCCCGATACCGGCAGCGTGCCGTTGGTGGCCGATGCCTCGTCGCATATTCTGTCGCGGCCGCTGGATGTGTCACGCTTCGGCTTGATTTACGCTGGCGCGCAAAAGAATATCGGTCCGGCGGGATTGACCATTGTGATCGTGCGCGATGATCTGCTCGGCATGGCATCGCCGATCACGCCGGAAGTGTTCAATTACAAGGTGCAGGCCGAGGCGGATTCGATGATCAACACGCCGCCGACCTACGCCGTGTACATCGCGGGCCTGGTGTTCGCCTGGCTGAAAAAACAGGGTGGCCTTGCGGCGATGGAGAAATTGAACATCGCCAAGGCGACGCTGATGTACGATTATCTCGATCAATCCGAGTTTTATAACTCGCCAGTGGCGAAGGATGATCGCTCGCGCATGAACGTGCCGTTCCGGTTGAAGAGCGAATCGCTTGATGAAGCGTTTCTCAAGGGCGCCAAAGCGGCGGGATTAATAGAACTCAAGGGACACCGCTCGGTAGGCGGCATGCGCGCTTCGATTTACAACGCGATGCCCATTGAGGGCGTGCAGGCGCTGGTGACCTACATGCGTGATTTCGAGAAAAAACAAGGGTAGATCAACGTGCCGAATATACTGACCATCAATGCCATTTCAACCGTCGGCCTGGAGCGTTTCCCGCCCGCGCAATACAAGGTTGGCCCTAATGTTACCGAGCCCGACGCGATACTCGTGCGCTCGCAAAATTTGCATGAGATGGACATACCCGCGAGTGTGAAGGCCATCGGTCGCGCGGGGGCGGGTGTCAACAATATCCCTGTCGAGAAAATGAGCAAGCGCGGCATGCCGGTGTTCAATGCGCCAGGCGCCAATGCCAATGCAGTGAAGGAGCTGGTCATCGCGGCGCTGCTGATTTCGTCGCGCAACATTGCGCCGGCGCTGACCTTTGTCGCGGGACTGACCGGCGACGACAAAACGCTGCACAAGCTGGTGGAAGACGGCAAAAAAGCTTTTTCCGGCACCGAGCTGCCGGGACGTACGCTGGGTGTGATCGGCTTGGGCAAAATCGGCGGGTTGGTGGCGGATGCTGCCATCAAGCTCGGCATGAATGTTGTCGGTTATGACCCGCACATCACGGTCGAGGCGGCGTGGGGGCTGTCGTCGCTGGTGAAAAAGGCCAACAGCGTCGAGGAAGTGTTAAAGCTCAGTGACTATGTGACTATCCACGTGCCGCTGCTCGATGCGACCAAAAATCTCATCAACGCGCAGCGCCTGTCGCTGATGAAGCAAGGCGCCATCCTGCTGAACTTTGCGCGCGACGGCATTGTGGATGACAAGGCCGTGGTCGAGGCGTTGAAGACCGACCATTTGCGTGGTTACATCTGCGATTTCCCCGCGCAGGTGTTGCAGGGCGTGCCGCGCGTGATCGCGACGCCGCATCTGGGCGCGTCCACCGAGGAGGCCGAGGACAACTGCGCCATCATGGTGGCGGACCAGATTCGGGATTTTCTGGAGCACGGCAATATTCGCAACGCGGTGAACCTGCCGGATGTGGTGATGCAGCGCGAATCGCTGTACCGGCTGTGTATCGTCAATGCCAACGTGCCGAACATGGTGGGACAGATTTCCACCGCCATGGCGGGCGCCGGACTGAACATACACGACATGCTCAATAAGTCGCGCGGCGACATGGCGTATACGCTGGTGGATGTGGATAGCCCCGTGCCTGCCGAACTGATTGCAAAACTGACCGCGATCGACGGCGTGCGGTCAGTGCGTTATCTGCCCCTGCAAGGTTGACGGCGGATCAACCATGAGTGATTCGCTGAGGGACATCCGCCGCAAGATAGACGCGCTCGATGCCCGGTTGGTGAAACTCATCTCGGCGCGCGCCAAAATCGCGCTGCAGGTCGGCAAGATCAAGAATGGCGCGCAGGTGTACCGGCCCGAACGCGAGGCGCAGGTGCTGCGGCGGGTGTCCGAACTCAATACGGGTCCGATGCCCTCGGCGGGATTGCGCCGCATTTACACCGAAATCATGTCGGCGTGCCGCGCACTGGAAGACCAGCTTGCCGTTGCATATCTGGGGCCGCAGGGCACCTATAGCCAGGAGGCGGCGATACGGCATTTCGGCGGCAGTATCGAGACGCGCGCCTGCACGACCATTGATGATGTGTTCAAACAGGTGGAAACCGGCGCGACGGGATACGGCGTGGTACCGGTTGAAAACTCCACCGAGGGCGCGATCGGGCGCACGCTGGATTTGCTGCTGACCACGCCCGCCAAAGTGTGCGGCGAAATCATGCTGCCGGTGCATCAGTGCCTGATGGGCAAGACAAAAAATCTCGCGGCGATCAGGAAAGTTTATTCGCACACGCAAAGTCTCGCGCAATGCCAGCATTGGCTGGCGAAACATCTGCCGGGCGCGGAGCGCATCCCGGTGGTGAGCAACGCCGAAGCGG
>VFLF01000901.1 GCA_009885185.1 Nitrosomonadales bacterium
CGATGGGTTGTTGGCGAATTTTCACTTGTTTACCTCCCGTGCGATGCAGCGATATCGATGGATGCGAACTATTTTTTCGTGACCTTCAATTCCTGCGGCCCCGGCCCGTCGGGCTCTTTGTGCGCGATGCCGAAATGGCAATCGATGCAGGTCATGCCGTCTTTTTGCGCTTTGGCGTGACGCGCCTTCGCACGCTCGGACTGCAAGGCGACGCTCATTGACTCAGCCTTGTGGCAGTTGCGGCATTCCAGAGAATCGGTCTCCTTCATGCGTATCCACACACGCCTGGCCATGTCATAGCGGTGCGCTTCAAACTTTTCCTTGGTGTCGATCACGCCGGTGACAAAATGCCCCCACAATTCGAAAGTGGCTTGCATCTTGCGCACCAGCATCGGGCCGGGTTCGCGCGGCACGTGGCAATCGGAGCACACCGCGCGCACGCCGGAGCGGTTGGTATCGTGGATGGTGCCCTTGAACTCGGCATACACGTTGTCGCGCATTTCGTGGCAACCGATGCAGAACTTCTCGGTGTTGGTCCACGCCAACCCCGCCGCGCCCACCATCATCATCAGACCGGAAAACAAAGCCACACCCAGACCCACACCCAGCGCGAGCCTGATGCGCGAACAATACTCACACTGCTGCGTCAGCCAGCGCCAGAATTTTCCGATCATCTTGTTCTCCTGGCGATCCGCTGGTTGCTAGCGCGAGAGGATCCACTTCGCCACGTTATTGACTTCCGCCTCGTTCTTGGTTTTTAACGAGTCGTGCATTTCGTCCTTGCCGTCCACCTTGACCTTGGGGTTGGTCGTCAGGTGCTTGACCAGCACGGCTTCAGCGTCGGCCTTGCCTTTGTATTTCTCGGCGATCGACTTATACGAAGGCGCACCCTTCTTCTGCGCGACGGAGTGGCAGGTCATGCAGCCGCTTTTTTTCGCCAGCGCCTCGGCGGCGGACGCGTTGACCTCTTGCGCGCCGATACCCGAGGTGAAGGCGCCCAAGACCAATCCCAAACTTAACCCTGTTGCCAACCTATAGGACGTGGTGCGCATGATCCTTCCTTTCTGATAAACGATTGTGTAAGTATTTGTTTTGATGTAATTTTTAATCTATACCTGTAGCAAATCTCTTATATGTGCGTCCACTATTTGGTGCCTTTGCGCGCAACGGTCCGCATGAGAGACACGCTAGGGCCTTTGGTCAGATATTTCTTTGATCTAAATCAAATCACGCCACACTCTCACGCGCTCAGCGACCCCTGTTCCGCGATTTCGCTTTCAATTGACTTTCAAAAGCGCGCCCGTTGCAGCTTATCTACGTCGGGTATCAGTACGCGCGCACCATGCACCTCGATCAGCTTGCGCGCCGCCAAGTTGCCCAGGATGCGCGACAAATGCTCCTGGGTGAGGCTGAGCCGGGACGCGATGATGCCCTTGCGTTCGGGCAGCGTCACGTGCCTCCCGCCGTTATGCGTGGCCTCCGGCTCTTCGCTCAGGAGGTAGTCGATCAGGCGTTGCGTACCGGTGTGCAGCGTATAGCTTTCGATGTCCCTGGTGCGCTGACACAACCGATGAGCCAGGTCTTCGATCACGTGCAGGGCAAAGGCGGCGTTGACGGAGATTTCCCGCAAAATCGCTTCTTTTGCTATGCACAGTACGGTGCTGTCCACCACCGACTCCACAGTGGCCATGCAGAGCTGCCTGGTGTAAAACGGCGGATCCCCGAAATGGGTGCGCGGACCCAGCAACGCGATGATTTTCTCGCCGCCCTGTTGTGTTTCGATAGAAAGCTTGACGCGGCCCCGCGCCACCACATGCAGTCCGGCGCACGCGTCACCCTGGCGCAGCACTATCGTTGTGCGGGGGGCGTCGATTTCCAAGGTGGTGGCGGCGAGCCGTCGAATGGCGGTGTCGTCCAGCGCGCGAAAGAGGGGCAGGCCGCGAAGCAAATCGCTGGCGCTGGGCGCAAGGCGTTCATCAAGGCATACGCTGAGCATGGTCGTCACTGGGTCGCAGTTACAGGCTGGTGACGCCATTCTCGCGTGGCGGGCAGCGCGTGCGTTGATGCAGGTCAATCGGGGTGCGGGCTGTCGCGCCTTTGGCGACCGCGTACCGGTAACATCGCCCACTGACTGCTGGGGCTATCCCAGTTACGCTATACTTCGCAGCCCCGCATTTGCATTTTTTTGGAGCGGATACGCCGTTCACTTACGCACCATGCCCAGCGCCACGCCGCAAACCGCGCCCAGCGGAATCAACTGGTTCAAATATGCTTCGCCGCAAACGTTTTTTCCGCTGGCGGGCGCGCTTGCGCCATGGTTTACCGCATTGGCAGCGGTGCTGGGCGTTGCGGGTCTCTACATCGGATTTTTTGTCGCGCCCACCGATGCGCAGCAGGGCGAGTCGTACCGCATTATTTTTATCCACGTGCCCGCCGCGTGGATGTCGATGCTGATTTATCTGGTGATGGCGTTCTGGGCGGGCGTGGGTCTGGCGTTCAACACGCGGTTGTCGGGCATGATGGCTACCGCCTTGGCGCCCAC
>VFLF01000454.1 GCA_009885185.1 Nitrosomonadales bacterium
CGCAGCATCGGGGCGCAGGCGTTCCCCTCCCTGCCGCAAACGCAGCGTCACCGGCGCCGCGCGCAAATGTTCCACGTCTATGCCGGCAGTGCCGCGGTTGCGCTTCATGGTGAGCGTGGCTGCCAGCGTCGCAACACGTAGCTTATGCTCACCGCGCCACGCAACCCGAAAGCTTTTTCCGGGAAGACTTACCGTGCGAACCAGATGCAACGCATCGTTGTAGCGATACAGCGTGTGGCTGCCCAAATCGAGCCTGACCCGCGCATCCCGTTTGGCGTGCAGCGCCTGCCGCAGGGCCTCATCCAGCAGACGTTTGTCTGGCATGGCGATATGCGTGCCAGCCAGAAAATAGCGCAACAGGTTTTTCGCCCGCGAGGTAGACAGCCGCCGCAAGCTCTCCATCGCTAAAACGCCATCGTGTAGTCCATCCCGCGCATCCATTGCCGCCAGTTCATCCAGCAACACCGCCGCTTCCGCCAAGTGCGCCGCCGCACGCGTTAACGTCTCGCGGTAGCCGGGCACGCGCGGCGCAATGCGCGGCAGAATCTCGCCACGCAAAAAATTCCGCAGGTAATGAATATCCTTATTACTTTCATCCTCCACCCAATTCAGTTCACGGCGTATCGCATAGCTCTCGATATCGCGCCGCGGCACGTCCAGCAAAGGCCGTACGATACGCAGTCCGCCCTCGTCGCGTGTGTGCGGCATCGCCGCCAGGCCCTTGATGCCCGCGCCGCGCAACAAGCGCAGCAGCAGGGTCTCTGCCTGATCATCCTGATTGTGCGCTAGCGCCACCTGATCCGCGTGGCAAGCGCGATACGCGGCATAGCGCTCGTCCCGCGCTACCGCCTCGGTACTGTTGCCGCGCGCCACCACCACCTTGACCACGCGCAAGGGCACGCCGCGCGTGCGACACTCGCGCCGGCAGAACGCCGCCCATTCTGCCGCATACGGACTCAGTTGGTGATTGACGTGTATTGCAGACAGACGCCACCCGTATCGCGGCGCCAACGCGGCCAGCGCATCCAACAGAACCATTGAATCGACGCCACCGCTCAGCCCCACGCACAGCCTGTCCCCGTGTTGGACTAGCGGCGCCAGCGCGATCTCGACCGTGCGCGCCAGGTCATCTCTGCCCCCCATGGCGCCGGCAATAGCCTTCTTCATCGAAGCATCATCCTGAACGCCGCGTATCCTTACTTGCTGTCGACTTCCTTGAACTTGCCATAGCCGATCAGCTTTTCAAAACGCTCGGCAAGCAATTGGTCCAAGGGTTTATCGCGCAACTGCCGCCAGGTATCGGCGAGCGCTTTTTTCATAAGTTGCATCATCGCATCGGGGTCGCGATGCGCGCCGCCCACCGGTTCCGCCACCACCTTGTCGATCAACCCCAGCGCTTTTAATCGTGTCGCGGTGATGCCGAGAATTTCGGCGGCCTCCGATGCCTTGTCGCCGCTCTTCCACAAAATCGCCGCGCAGCCTTCCGGCGAAATCACCGAGTAGGTCGAATACTGCAACATCAATGTCGAGTCGCCCACCGCGATCGCCAGCGCGCCGCCCGAGCCGCCTTCGCCGATCACCGAGCAGATAATCGGCGTTTTCAGTTCCGCCATCGCGTACAGGTTGCGTCCGATGGCCTCGGACTGCCCGCGCTCTTCCGCGCCGACACCGGGGTACGCGCCCGGCGTGTCGATGAACGTGAACACCGGCAGGTTGAATTTTTCGGCGAGCTTCATCAGCCGCAGCGCCTTGCGATAACCTTCGGGGCGCGGCATGCCGAAGTTGCGCATCGTGCGCTCTTTGGTATCGCGGCCTTTTTGATGGCCGATCACCATCACGTTCTGCTCGTTAAAGCGCGCCATGCCGCCGACAATCGCCGGATCATCGCCATAGGTGCGGTCGCCGTGCAATTCTTCAAAGCCCGTGAACAGCCCGTTGATATAGTCCAGCGTGTAGGGCCGCTGCGGATGCCGCGCCACCTGCGAAATCTGCCACGCGGTCAGCTTGGCGTAGATGTCCTTGGTGAGCGTCTGGCTCTTTTTGGCGAGCTTGGCGATCTCCTCGGAAATATCCAGCGCCGAATCGTCCTGCGTGAACCGCAGCTCTTCGATGCGCGCCTCGAGTTCTTCGAGAGGCTTTTCGAAGTCAAGAAAGGTTTGTTTCATGGGGTGATAATACCGTGAACGGGTGAACGAGTGAACGAGAAAAACCAGCGCGGCGGGTGGGTTACCCGTTCACTCGTTCACCCGTTCACACCGTTGCACTAATACTAATACCAAGCCACATCCGATCCGCGCGGGTCACTCGCCGCCTGCGCCTCGCCGGTTTTTTTCGATTTGAACACGACCTGCATGTTGCCCCACTTGCGGTTGCCTTGTTGTATCACGTGTCCCTTGGCATGCAGCGCCGCGCGCCATTCGGCGCTGAAGCCTTCGGGCTCCACCTCTATGCGATCTGGCCAGAATTGATGGTGGTAGCGCGGCATCGACACCAGGCGTTGCAAATCCACTTGCGGCACGCGCAAATGCTCCAGCACACCGAGCAACACCATGCTGATGATGCGCGAGCCGCCTGGCGCGCCGAGGATCAGCACGCCGCGATCATCTTCGACAAACGTCGGCGTCATGCTCGACAGCGGGCGCTTGCCCGGCGCAATCGCATTGGCGTCGCTGCCGCGCAAACGATAACTGTTGTGCAGATCGGCGCGCAACGTGAAGTCATCCATCTCGTTGTTCAGCAGCACCCCCGTGCCTTTGGCCACCAGCCCCGAACCAAAAATCCAGTTCACCGTGAGCGTCGCGCCGACGCGGTTGCCGGCGCTGTCGATCACCGAAAAGTGCGTGGTGTTTTGGCTTTCCGCTTTCTCGCCTTGCGCTGCGCCGAGACTGTCGCTGACCGTGGCTGCCTTCGGCGATATTGATTTAACTATTTGTTTTAAATACCTTTTTTCAACAAGGCTTGACACCGGCACCTTGACCTGATCGGGGTCTCCCAACTGCATGCGATCACGAAATACGCGCCGCAGCACTTCTGCCACGGTGTGAGCGGATTGCACGTCGGACACGCCCGCCAGCGGCAAATGCTCCAGCA
Source organism: Nitrosomonadales bacterium (assembly GCA_009885185.1). The sequence continues at coordinate 3,091 of VFLF01000454.1, forward strand.
TGCCGAACGCCTGCGTCAGCGCAATGCCACCGGCGGATGGCAACGCCGCGGTAGTAATGGTCGCGCCGCGATAAGCGATGCGCATCGGCTCGCGCTCGATCACGCGATATTTTTCCAAATCCGCCAACTGCCACGCGCCGCCGGCGGCATTCACCGTGTCCACCATCGCCCGCGCCACCGGCCCGGCATAAAAACCCGGCGCGCCCTCGCCCGCCAGCTTGGTTAACGTCTGCGCCAGTTCCGGCTGCTTCAACACATAACCCTGCGTCAACGCCTGCCCATCCACCAGAAAAATGTGCGACGCTTCCGGCCACTGGCGTAAATAGCTCTCACGAATTTTTGCGATGCGCACATAGCGGCCATCCACCGCGAAGCCGTCGCGCGCCAGCCGGATGGCAGGCGCCAGCGTGTCCGACAGCGGCAACGTGCCGTAGATCCGCGCTAGGTGCACCAGCCCCGCCGGCGTGCCGGGTATGCCGGATGCCGTGCCGCCCTGCATGGTGGCGCCCTTCACCGGGTTGCCCGCCGCGTCAAGATAGTGCTCGCGCTTGACGCCCGCCGGCGCGGTCTCGCGCGCATCGATCATCACCTGTTTGTTATCCGATGCGCGATGCAACAAGAAGAACCCGCCGCCGCCCAGTCCCGACGAATACGGTTCCACCACCGCCAGCGTGGCGGCCACCGCCACCGCCGCGTCAAACGCGTTACCGCCGCGTTTCAGAATGTCATACCCGGCTTCGGTCGCCAGCGGGTGCGCGGAGGCAATCGCCGCGGTTGGCTGCGCTTGCGCCAGCC
>VFLF01000813.1 GCA_009885185.1 Nitrosomonadales bacterium
AACGCGCGGATCGCGCAATGCACCAGCCGTGGATTGATGCCGAGCAGCGTGTCATGGCCCACGCCAAAACGCTCCAGCGTGCCGGGTCGGAAATTTTCAACCAGTACATCGGCGCTGGCAATGAGCGTCTTGAATACGCCCGCCCCCTCTGTATTTGCGAGATCGATCACCATCCCGCGTTTGCTGTGATTCACCGCCGCGAACGCGGCCGACAGGCCATCCACCACCGGCGCCCAGGTGCGCACTTCGTCGCGCTGCGTCGGATGCTCGACACGGATCACGTCCGCGCCCAAGTCGGCGAGTATCGATCCGCAGTACGGCCCCGCCAGCACGCGCGACAGATCGATGACGCGGATACCGGCGAGCGGACCTTTGCAGTTGGGCGATTCACCCATGGGTTTCACTCACGCCAGCAGTTTCATCAATGGCGCGATCGTGTCCAGTTGCTCCAGCCGCGCCACGGCTTCGACAATCTGCATCGCCTGCGGCCTGGCCACCGGCGTCAGTGCGGCCGATGCGCAGTCGATAAATTTGTTGATACGCTGTTCGGATGACATGGCGTTGTCGGGATGCCCCAGCGCGATATCGCAGCGCGCGCTGAAACGTTGACCGCTGTGCAGGGTGATTTCCACGCGGCTCGCCTCGAAGGTGTGACCGTCAAGCGCGGCTTCGTAGGCCCAGCGCACCTTGGGCATGGCATGGGTAATCACGTCATCCGCGAGCTGGGTGTCGTGATACAGCGCCAGCGGAATGCCGCGATGGCGTATCGCGGCGGCCACGGCAAAATGCATATTGCCCGCGAGATCAATGTGGTTTTCGGGCACGCTGCCGAGCGCCACCGGACGGCAGCGGTCTATATTGACGTGCCCCAGCCCGAGCATCACTTCCTTGATATCGTCGAAGGCCAGATGGTTTTTTGTCATCAGTTCCAGCACCGCCGTCAGCGCCGTGTGCAGATGGCGTATGCACGGCCACGGTTTGAGCGATATGCGTTCGGTTTCATAGCGTTGGCCGAGGCCATCGAGCAGCGCGCTGCGATCATAGTCGCCGCGAAAAAACGCCTGATAAAACCCGTACGGCCCGTCGAACACTTCGCCGTCACCGCGGATGCCGTTCATCGCCAGCTCCGCCGCGAGCACGCCGTTGCGGTAAGCGAGGCCATCGCGTATCGAACGTACGCTCGACCCTTTGTGGTGCAGGCTTGCCCAGGTGCCGCTGACCTGCGGCAGCGTGAGGCCCAGCGCATGCACATGTTGTTGCGCGGTGGCCCCCATGATTTTTGCCGATGCCGCGGTCGCGCCGAACAGGCCGATCACCGGCGCGCGAAACCATGGGTGATTCCACATGCGGCCGCTGGCGGCAAGACCCACGCGGCTGGATAAATCGTTCGCCAGCGCGACGGCGGTAATGATGCTTTTGCCATCGATGCCGCCGAGTTGTTCTGCAACGGCAAGCGCGGGCATCAGGCTCGCCGACGACGGATGCATCACGGCCTGATCATGCGTATCGTCAAAATCGAATTGATGAATCGCCGCGCCGTTGCCGAGCACCGCGCTGGCGGCGGGCAACTTTACCGGTACGTCGCCGCCGCTGCCGATCAGGGTGCTGCAGGGCTGGCCGCCCCAGGCGGTGGCGACCTTCCGGATCGCAATCACATCGTCGCAGGGCGTGCCCGCAAGCACGCATCCCAAGGTGTCGAGTATGGATATCTTGGCGGCTTCAATCACACTGGCCGGCAAATCCTCGAAACGCGTGCGCGCCAGATGCGCGGCGACGGCCTCGGCGGCGTCCGGCTCGCCCGGGTTCTTTTTTTGACGATCATGGCTTTGGTGCAAATCGCTGCTGCTCATCAGGGCTCCTGTCCGACTTTGATCCCGGCATCTTTGATCACTTTTCCCCAGCGCGCCGTTTCGAGTTTGATGAATTGATCGAAGGCCGCCGGATCGCTGGCCACGATATCAACACCTTCGGCGTTCAGGCGCCGTTCCATCTCGGGCTGTTTTAATATCGCCACGGTTTCGCGGTGCAATCGTGCCACTATGGCCGGCGGCGTGCGGCTCGCGACGGACATGCCATACCACGTGGTGCCGTCGAAATCCTTGTAGCCCGCTTCGGCAATCGCGGGCACATCGGGTGCAATGCGGGTGCGCGCCTTGCTGGTGACGGCCAGCGCGCGCAGCCGGCCCGACTTGACGTGCGGTCCCAGCGACGAATACGTGCCCAGCGTGAGATGCACGCGTCCGCCCACGACATCCACCATGGCGGGTGCCAGTCCTTTGTAAGGCACATGCACGATATCGACCTTGGCGGCGGACTTGAACATTTCCACCATCAACTGTCCGGCAACCGTTGCACCGTAGACCAGTTGGCCGGGCTTGGCTTTGGCCAGTGCCACCAGTTCGGTGATGGACTTCGCGCTGAAATCCGGGTGACAGACGATGACAAAGGGTACTGCGCCGATTTGCGTAATGCCCGAAAGATCGTGAGTCGCGTTAAAGGGGACTTTGGCGTACAAATGCGGATTGATCGCCAGCGGCGCCGACGACAGCAGCAACGTATAACCATCCGCGGTGGATTTCGCCACCAGATCACTGCCGACCATGGTGCCCGCGCCGGGCCTGTTATCGACCACGACGCGCTGTCCCAGCCGCGCTCCCAACTGTTCACCGACCAGCCGCGCGAGCAGATCGTTCAGCGCGCCCGGCGTAAACGGCACGACAAAGCGAATGGGCTTGCTCGGGTAAACCTGAGCTTGCGTCTGGGCGGCACCCCACAGCGGGAACGCCAGCATCGTGATGCCGGTGATAGCCGCCAACCGTAAGTCGATCATTCCGCGCGCGCTCCCGATACCTTGACCACATTGGCCCACTTACCGATCTCGCGGCGCACGAATTCCGCAAATTCGTCTGCCGTCATCGCTATCGGATACGCGCCCATTTCCGCCAGCGTCGGCGTGAGTTCGCGGATGGCTTGCGCTGTTTGTGTGTTGAGACGCGCCACGATGTCGCGCGGCGTGCCTGTGGGCGCGAGCACGCCGTTCCACACACTGGCTTCATAGTTGTTGACACCGGCCTCGATCATGGTGGGCAGCGTGGGAAAATCGCTCAGGCGCTTGCGCGTGGTCACCGCCAGCGGGCGCAAGCGGCCGATTTTTGCGTTGGTTTTCACATGTTCTGCATTGAACACGAACAACACCTGCACGTGGCCGCCGAGAAAATCCGTGGTAGCCGGGCCGGAGCCTTTGTAGGGCACATGAACAATGTTGATGCCGGCGATGGACTTGAACAGTTCCGTTGCCAGATGCGTGGCGCTGCCGCTGCCCGCCGAACCGTAGGTGATTTCGCCGGGGCGCGATTTCGCCAGCGCAATCAGCTCCTTCACCGATTTCACCGGCAGCGAGCCATGCACCGATAAAAAACTGGGGATATCCACCACCGGCGTCACCGGCATGAAATCCTTGTTCAGATCGAAAGGCAGGTTCGAGAACAGGCTGACATTCACCACCAGCGTGCTGGTCATGTAAAGCAGTGTCAGGCCATCGGCCGGCGCGCGCGCGACCAATTGTGCGGCGATATTCGATGACGCGCCGGCGCGATTTTCAACCACAAAGGATTGCCCCATGCTGTCCGTCAGCTTGCGTGCCAGCAGCCGCGCGACAATATCCGTGCTGCCGCCGGGCGCAAACCCCACCATCATGCGCACCGGCTTCGCGGGATAGTTTTGCGCCAGGGCGCAAGGGCTTGCCATCAGCAAGCCCATTATGAGTTCGATATATAAGTATATGTTTTTAAACATATATTTTCTACTGCACCATCCCCAGTTCAGTTAGTACCTCTTTCAAAATCCCGTGTTGCCGTCGCAGTTCTTTCCCCATCTCGGCGCTGTTCATATAATTTTCCACCCACTGATTTTTTTCCACCGCCTGTTTCCAGTCGTCCGACTTGACCACGCGCGCGAACACGCCGTCCCAGTAGCGCACCTGTTCCGCCGACAGCCCGCGCGCGCCGATAAAGCCGCGCGGCACATCGAACACTGCGTCGATGCCCTGCTCTTTAAACGTCGGCACGGCGGCGATGGCGCCTTTGAGGCGCGTATTCGACGCGATGCCGATGATGCGCACCTTGCCCGCCTGCACCAGCGGCATCACCGTCGCGGGTGTCGCCGCCATTACATCCACGTGCCCGCCCGCCGCCGCAATCACGCCGTCGCTCGATGCGTTGAACACCACGATTTTCAGTTTCTTGATATCCGCTTGCACCGAACGACCCACCAGCGCGGCGGTGATATGAAACGCATTGCCGCGCGCGGCGGAGAGCGCAATGCTCACCGATTCGGGGTCGGCTTTTAACTTTGCGGTCAGATCGCGGGCGGTTTTCAGCGGCGAATTGGCGGCCACCACGAACGCAATCGGTTCCGAAATCAGATTCACGATCGGCGTGAACTCGAAGTAGTTCAACTTGATCTGCCCTTGGATCGCGGCCGTGAGCGGGGTGGTGGTCTGCACCATCAGCTTGTGCGCGTCACGGTCGAACTGGCCGAGATAGTTCATCGCGATGCCGTAGTTGCCGCCGGGCTTGTTGGTGGTGTTAATCGCCTGATCCACCAATTTGTTCGATTGCAATATCTGCTGCACCGTGCGCGCGGAAGCATCGACGCCGCTGCCGGGCCCGGTGGGCACGATGAGTTCGATGGTTTTGTCGGGTTTCCACTCGGCGGCGTGGGCCATGCCAATGCCGAGGGCGGACAGCACCGTTGCGCGTATCAGGGTTTGAAAAAATGTTGCCAAGCGAAACTCTCCTATGATGGGAAGCGAAGTTTACATGGGCGGCGGAAGGCCTGTCCTCGCTTGTCCACTTTATGGCGGGCACACGGTATGATTCCCCAACCAAACCACTGTCATTCCCGCCTGCGCGGGAATGACGAGCGAGATTTTTTGTTTCTTGTTATTTTCGATGGAGTGCAACATGCGTGAGAAAAAATGGATATTGAACTTGCTGGTGGCAACGGCAACCGGTGTGACCACAGGCAACGTACTCGCCGCCGACTACCCCAAGCGCTCGATCCGCTGGATCGTGCCGTACGTGCCCGGCGGCACCACCGACATTCTCGCGCGCATCATGGGCGCGCGCCTCGGTGAGCGGCTGGGGCAAACGGTGGTGGTCGACAACCGTCCCGGCGCCGGCA
>VFLF01000474.1 GCA_009885185.1 Nitrosomonadales bacterium
AGTGACGATACTTTCTACCTCAGTAGGCGACATGCCATGTGCTTCGGCAACTACGGTCACAGACGGCGCGGTGAGGTCTGGAAATACGTCCACCGGCATACGTGTGGTCTGATAACCGCCCCAAAACAAGAGCAGGGTTGCGGCCATCAAAATAAACAGGCGGTTGGCCAGAGACCAACGGATGAGGGATGCAATCATGTTCGCTCCCTTAGTGCGCGTGGCCGTGGCCCATTGCCGCGGGCTGAGTGACGGCCAGGCGTAACTGATAGGCGCCTTTGCTCACCACTCTTTCACCCGCCGCAATGCCGGACTTGATCGCGATCCAGTCACCGTCCCGCGGTCCCGTCTCCACCACGCGCCGTTCGAAGGATTCGCCTTCTTTCTGAACAAAGACGACGGTCTGGCCGGCATCGTCAATCAGTGCGGCGGCGGGAATGCCTACGCCTTTCGCCGAACGTCCCGTGTAGAGGCGGGCTTGTACTTGCATGCCTACGCGCAATGCGCCATCGGCGTTGTCGAATTCGAGAATCGCCGGAACCGTGCGCGTGTCCTTGTCTACCATGCCACTGAACGCGATCAGCCGCGCGTTGCGGCCTACGTCGAGCACGGTTGCGCTCGTTGCACCGTCCAGCCGGAAGAACGCACCGGAGGGCGCGGTAATACGGCCAAGTTCGCTTTCCGGCACGCGTGCCTCCAGCCACAATTTGTCCAGTGCCGCGACATGGACGACCATCTGGCCTTCGGTAACTGCTGCTCCGGCGCTCCCGTTAACTGCTACCACCGTTCCTGCAATGGGCGACTTGAGTGCAATACCGCCGGCGCCGCCCTGATAGGTGGCCGCGCGCTGTTCCGCCGCACTGAGTTCGGCTTGGATCAGACGTTCGCGATGACGCGCGTCTACGACGCGCTTGGCGGCAATTGCCTCGACCGCCAGCAAGCCGTCCAGACGCTCAAGTTCCTGGGTCGCTTGCGCCAATTCGATACGGGCGCGTTGCACCGCCAGATTCAGGGTCGCGACGTCGGTTTCTCCACCCAGTCGCGGCGCGAGATAAGCGACGATTTGTCCGGCTGCGACTTTCATCCCTACTTGTGGAAAACCGCCTGGTCCTGCACGCAACAATCCCGCACTCGGTACAGCGATCTGCGCTTCGCCCGAGGTGCGTGGCCGCAGCGTCGCCGTCACTGCGATGGATTCCCGTAACTCTCGTTCGATGGCGGAGGCATTAGCGAAGTCGATCTGCCACTGTTGTTCCTTGGTGAACTTGATGCCTTCTTCGCCGCCCGCTGCTTTGGCTGCATTGTCGGCGGCCTTGCGGTCCGGGAACACATCCACTTCGCCAAGATCGTGGGTGCTCGATAGGCCCGAAGCAACCAGCTGAAAAGTAAGCCGGCGCTTACCGGTGTGCTGTGGCTTCAGCACAGCTCGAAAAATTCCCGGCGTTCTGCTGACACCGACTTCCGAGCGCTCCTCCGGCTGTCCACCACCGCTTAAAGTTACCGTCAACTTTCCATCGGCAACCGCTTTGAAGTCGGCAAGGCGCGTCAGGTGGGCAGCGAACGCTGCTTCCTCGCCCTTTACCAAGGATGGGAACTCAACAAAGAGTTCGGTCGCCTCGGTGTAATGCGTAACAGAATTTCCCCCACCATGTTCGTGACCGTGCTCCGCCGGCGCCGATTTCGCGCTCCCTTTCACATCACCTTTCGCCGCGTCGTGGCTGTGGTCATTCTGACGAGAACATGCGGTAATGAAAACCAGGCAGGGGATGATGCATAACCAGGTAAATTTATTCATAATTTTTGCCTCCAGACATCACATCCAGTTCGATACGTGCGAGACGAGCACGCAGTTCAAGATCAAGCAGCGCTGTTTCTGCTTCCAGTTGCGCCTTGTAGGCATCTAGCAGTTCAAGGATGCCGCCTTCCCCCGCGCGATAAGCGGCTTCGGCAATCCGTGTCAGTTCACGAGAACTGGCAAGCGAATCGCGTCTAAACAATTCCGCAGCCTGACGCAGTTCGGTTGCCTGCCGCCAAATTCCGCGTAGCTCTGCCTCTGATTTCGCAAGCACGAGCGCATGTTCCGCGCGCAGCGTATTGGCCTGTGCACGGGCACGTTGCTCATGGGCCTGCCCCCTGTTGAACAGCGGGATAGGAATCGAGACGCCGACTATGACGCCGTTGTCTGATCGGCCAGGTTCTTCGATGCGTTTCTGCCCAACGCCTAAGGTCACATCCGGAATCCAGGCACGCTCTGCTGCGCTGCGCTCGCGGTCAAACGCTTCAGCCTGAGCATTGCGGCTTGCAAGATCAGGACGCTGGCGTAAAGTGGATTGCACCGACTGCAGCGCTGGCGTAGCCGGTGGCAGTAGTTCGCCACCAAGAGCTGGTATGGATCCGCCTGCCTCCCCGGTCAAACCCGCCAGAGCCTCGCGCATACGCGCGTAATCAGCAGCAGTTCCTGCCAATCGTGCTTTGGCTGTTTGCGATTCACGCTCAAGGCGGCGCCGGTCATAGCCTGACACTTCGCCCGAATTGGCGAGTTGTGCAACGACCATCGTGGCAGTCTCGATGCGCTGCACCCATCCGGCGAGCGCTGCGCGTAATCGATCACGGAAAAGAGTTTCGCTAAACAAACGGCGTACTTCATGAATCGTGCTGATGCGCCGGTCTTGCTGATCGAAACGCGCGGCATCCAATCGATTGCCGGCGGCTTCACGCCGTAGCGCACGGCGACCGGAAAAGTCGAAAGTCTGGGAAATCTGCAAGGATGTCTCGGTGGATCGGCCACCCGGAACGTTCATGCGATCCCGCTCCAGGGAGAGCGTGGGATTGGGCAGCAGACCAGCTTCCGTGACGACACTTTCCGCCGTCGAGAGTTGGCCTTGTTCAAGGTCGAGGTAGGCCGGTCGCGACAGCGCGAGCTCTAAGGCTCTGCGCTCCGTGAGTACCGGTAGTTCGGCCGCGCTTGCCGATAGTGAAACCGCGGCAAGACATGCGGAAAAGAGAAAAATACCGTGAATACTGCTGCGTACAACAGGCGAAAATGCGCTCGCTCGGTAACCCGTGAGCGCGCAATGGGTACGGTCTCCAGACATGGAGTCCTCCTTCGAATAGAGCCGAAATGATCCACGACAGCAAATGTGCTGTCGCAGAATGAATCAGGGGCTAAACCGAAAAGAGCGGCCGCGGAGGTCTGAAGGGGGATTCGGGAGGTGTATCGTGAACGGAGAATTGCGGGGAAAGCAATGCAGATTCATTCCCCGGTGAAAACCTGATCGTGGTTGTGGCAACCAGATCAATCGGCATATGAGTTAACACGTGCCCGATAGAGCTATGCGCGTCAGCATGATCATCGTGATCGTCGTCATGGCCATGGCCGGCAACAGATACGGCCACACCCGCATGCTCAAGCTGTTCATGGCTCGCAACCATCTGCCAGCCAAGGCTGGGAGAAAGAAAGGTGGCCAACATTGCAAAGAGCAGGACGCGCGAAGCCAGAATTCGAATACTGGATGTCATGATTGAGTTTGATATTAGACTGATTAGATCGGATAAACAAGGCTACCTGTTGACCGCAGTCAGTCGTCTGGAAGAAACTCAAAAGCCTCGAAATTCTGTACTTTAGCGCTATGACGTCCGACGGGCCGCTTGCGTGCACATTGCAGCCGTTGGTGGATTACAACCCCAATTACCGCTAAGGCCGATGAACGGCCCGACAGTAACGACAGCTGTTCTGCCATTGCGGCAATTGGGGTTATTGGCGACCAACGGCCGCAATGTGCGGGTCAGCCGTCGTAGGCGCGAAAGTCGGCTCGACTGACCGATTGCTACTTCAATTTATAGTTATCCCGTACTTCGCGAAAATTTGCCGGATCGTTCCTTCGTCAATCAGTTTTTGTATAGAAGCGTTCGCCCTATTCAGAATCTCGCCGGTATTCTTTGGAAACGCCATCGCGTACGGACGCGCTAGAGCTGGCCGGTAGGAGGTGACAATCTGGAGGTTGGGAAACAGGCCTTGCTTGATTACATAGCCAGATATGACGCCGGAGAACAAGGAAGCGTCAGCTTGTCCGGTGCTTACCGCCATTAGGGCATCGGTCGTAGTCTCAACTTCCTTGTAGTTGATTATGCCGTTCTGCTCTAAATACCTGGCATAGGGCGAGGCGCGCAGCGTCACGATGGTGAGAGCCTTGGCATCGGCAATAGTGAGATATTGCTTCTTGTCGGTCTTAGGGACAACGAGAGCTTCAGCGGTCGTTCCGTAGCCGATGGTAAAACTATAGTTCGCCTGATTTTCAGCAGTCACGGTTGTCCCTGCGACAACATCCAGCTTACCTTCGTCCATCAATCCGAAA
>VFLF01000382.1 GCA_009885185.1 Nitrosomonadales bacterium
AATTACTAATTACTAATTACTAATTACCACCGCCCTCCCCCAATTTGCAACCAGTCGATCGATTCCCGGCCCGATCCGCACTGCCACAGTCGCCCAACCCCAAGCGGCTGTAGTAGGCCGGGTTACGGCTGGCAAAAATGCTATCGAATCGTTTGTCGAAGGCCAGCCGGTTAAACGCCGTCGCCGGAGAAATGATTCCTGCCGTGACCTCGCGCCAGAATCGCGGACCATCACCTTTTTCAAGCACCAGGCTGGCCATCCGGAACAGCGCTTCGCCCAGAAAAGTGCCGCCAATCCCAGTGGTGATCTGATCGTTTCTGGAGGGCGGTGTCGTTTCCCCCGCGACCTCCCACACTGCGCTGCCTACAAAGGTATAGGCGAGAGACTCCCAGTAGTTAAGGCCCGCCGATCGCGCAAATCCGTGGTACATCGATCCCTGATACGGATGTCCAAGCTGGTTGATATTAAAGGGGTCTTTATCGACATTCCAACTGCTGCGCAAGTTACGCTTGATTGAAGAAAAACTGCTGTCGTACTCATTTCTATCGATAAAGCGCCGGTTGAAGCGGTTCAGCAGGAAATCAAAACCAAGGATCTCGAGGGCTGGAATGGCATAGCTTTTTTGCGCCTCGATCTCCAATGACAAATCGGGCTTTGGCGTGTTAACAATGCGTGCGTCCGATGCCTTTTCCTGCGCCACGATTGACGGTGGCAGTTCTTCGGTGGCAGCCGGTTCTGCGCCATACACAGTACTCGCCGACAGTAATCCCAACGCGAGCGCAGTACTCGCACGCCACAACCCTGCAAAGTAAGAAACCATGATCAAACCCGCGTTACTTTTTGCGGTCCTGACCGCGCTCCTCGTCTTTATCACGGCCTTTGTCTTGCCCCTGCCCTCGCCGTTCTTCCTGCGCCGCGCCCTTGTCTTGGGGTGTATTGTCCGGACGTGACCTTGGTTCTTGCGGCGCAGGCTGCTGCGCTCGTTGCTGTGGCTGTGGCTGCTGCTGCCGTTGCTCCTGAACTGCCGGACGTTGCGGTGCGGCTTGCGCAGGCGCTGTCCGCTGCGCGTCCTCGCCTCCTTTTTGCGGCGGCTGCGAACGCTGGGAACCTGGCCCGCTCTGCTGTTGCGGCACGGGCTGGTTTGTGCGCGAATTGTCCTGCGGTGCTCCCCGCGGTACGGGTTGCGTAGACAAAGGTGCTTTTTGTGTTGCCTGATCCTGATAGTGCTGCCGCACGGCGGTCTCGCGCGGCTGGTACGTATAATTCTGCGTGCGCAGCGCCGGCTGCTGCTCCGCTCGCGGATAGCGGTCGCCCGAATACTGCCGCTGGTAGACCGGCAGCGGCGCGAGCGCGGGAACCGCATTGCGATCCCACCGGTCCCATCCACTGCGGCGCTGCTGCCATGAATTGCCCCAATGGTCGCCCCAGCGCGGCGGTGCATCCGCTTGCCATCCGCGAAAGTATCCGGGAGGCGCACGGTAGTAGCGCACGGGGATACGCAGGACGAATAGCGGCACGACCTCCGGGCCGACCAGCCCCCAGGGGCCGTTGTACCAGGAACTCGCATACCAGTTGTCGCTTTGGTACACCCAGTACATACCATCGTAGAAAAAATAGTTGGAATCCATTCGCGGCGCATAGTAGACCGGGTAGCCCGGCACCTGAACGAGTTCAGGGTACAGCGGGAAGTTAATCCCGATGCTCACGCTGGGAAGCCCGATACCGATGCTCACCTGCGCAATAGCCGACGTCGCTGACCATAACAGCGTAAAAATTAGAATAAGTCCGAAGCGTATTTTCTGCATTTTCTCTCCAGCTTGGATCATCAGTGCCAGCTCTGGCAGTGGTAATCAATATGCCCAGTATTGACTTTGAATCAGAGTATAGGAATGCGCCTTGATCATTCTGTACGCAATCGTACATACGTCAGCCTACTCATACATTACGCTGTCTTTCCTCGCTGCCGAGATGTCATTTATTCCGCGCGCACGATGCGTAATCGGCATGCAAGAGCGATCTGCGATACGACTACGGCTCCACCTTGGGCTAACGGCAGATTCGCCACGTTTAGCCACGAATCGCTATCTTTCACAGGAATCAAGAGGAAAAACATGATGAACTTCGGATACCACAGCCTCTGGGGCCTTCTGATACTTGCCGGTGATATTTGGGCGATTATCAATATTCTTCAAAGCGCCGCCTCCAACGAGAAAAAATTGCTTTGGGTGATTGTTGTGGTATTGCTGCCACTGGTGGGTTTGATCCTGTGGTATTTCCTCGGGCCGCGGGGCGGCAAGGCATAGCATTTGCCACTCGTGCCTGATGGCGCAAGTTCTTAATTTTCACTTTAAAAACAAATAGTTACAGTTACCCCCATGCTATCGAACAAGCTTACACGGCGACGGACCAACGATTGTTCGTCATGTGCGATCAGTCACCTAATGTGTGCCAACGCACAGACCGTCCGAAATTTTTGCCGTAGCGTACAGCGGGTATCGCAGCACAGTTACAGCTTGATTTGTAACGCGCCGCATCACGTGTGTTGACGTGTTGGCGTGTTGGCGCTCTCAAACAAGCAGTCGTCAGATTTCGACATCGGGTCTGTGTCCGCTGCTCTCCTCGTGCCGCCTGCTGGGCCTCCCAGTAGAACGGGAACTATCCGTGAGACGTCGATGACCCATGCCAATACGCTGCTTGCCGCCCTGCCCCGTAAGGACTATCAGCGCATGCTGAGCGGCCTTGAGGAATGTACCCTGACTTTCGGAGAGATACTGTATGAGCCGGGAAAACGCATTCGACACGTCTACTTTCCCACCAATGCCCTGATCTCGTTGCTGTCGTTGGCGGACGGCCACTTTGCGCTGGAAGTCGGCATGGTCGGTCATGAAGGGATAGTTGGTGCGCCCGTGGCGCTGGGCATCAGCGTCTCGCCGGTGCGCGCGCTGGTGCAGGGAACCGGCACAGCACTGCGTATGACCGCAGCACGCTTTGGCAAAGAGTTGGCGCAATGCCCCCTCTTGCAGCAAGTATTGTATCGCTATATTCACGTATTGATGGTTCAGGTCACGCAAACCGCCGCCTGCAATCGCTTTCATCTGGTGGAAAAACGTCTGGCGCGCTGGCTCCTGATGACGCTCGACCGCGTCAGTGAAAACCCATTTCAACTGACCCAGGACTTTCTCTCGCACATGCTGGGCGTGCGGCGAGTCGGCGTCACCAAGGCCGCCAACTCGTTACAGCAACGAAAACTGATCAGTTACACCCGTGGCAGCATCACGATTCTTGACCGCGCCGGGCTGGAAGCCTATTCGTGCGGGTGTTACCGGGCGGTAAAAGATACTTACGAACGCGTCCTTCGATAGCATTGAAAGATCCACACCTTTAGCCTTCGCACACAGCGGATTAGCGCCCTAGCAATTCACCAGCCGGTTTGAGCGCCTCGACACGATCACAGACCACTTTGGCAATGGCGACCAGCGGCGCGCCCAGCAGCAATCCCGAAATGCCCCACAACCAGCCAAAGAACAGCAACGCGATGAACAACACCGCGGCATTCATGCCCGCGAGGCGGCTTTGCAACCAGGTCATGAACAAAAACCCAACGGCCCCGGCTATCAGTAGTGACACGCCCGCTACGGCGAGCGCGCCCAGCACAGACCCAAATTGTAAATAGCCGGCCATGCCGCTGGCGACCGCGATCAGCACCGGTCCCAAATAAGGAATGAAGTGCAGCACGCCGGCACCCACACCCCAGACGCCCGCGTTCTGCATTCCAAGCGCCTCGAACGCTAGCCAAGTGCCCACTGCGATCAAAGAATTCGACAGCACCGTGGCGAACAAGTAGCGCTGGACCTGAGTGTCAATCTCGTCGAGAATCCGAACGGCATCTTTTTTGCGCGATAACGACGGTCCGACGAAGCCTACCAGCTTGCGGCGAAAGTGCGCGCCTGATGCCAGCAGGAAATAAGTGAGCAACAATATGATTGGCGTCTGCATCGCTACCGAAATCAACAGCCGCGACTGCGCAAGCGCGTAGTCGCGCAACCAGGTGGTCGGCTCGGATGCCCGGACGGCAATGACGCGAGTACCCTGCTTAGCACCCGCATCGGACGCCGCGCCCTCGATTTCTTTGGCGGTTTCCTGAATGTTCTGCAGCGCAGTCGGGACGCTGGTACGTTCGGCATTCAGTTGCTTGCGCACTTTACGAGCGGCCTCAGGAAGCGTTTCGATTACTGCCGCCGCCTCGTCGCTCAACGAAAATGCGATCCAGGAAAAGCTGGCGGTCAGCACGGCCAGCACCAATGCCGCCCCGGCGGCGCGCGGCACATGACACGCCCTCAACCAGTCCACCACCGGATGCAGCGCGTAACTTGCCAGGATTCCAATCAACAGCGGAACAAAAAACGCGCGCCCCAGATACAGTGCGGCGACCAACGCTATAACCGCGATTGCGCCGACCGCCACCCCTACGCCTGCGTAACTCGCTACCGGCGTTGGCTCTTCTACCGAATCCGCGCCCGCCGCAGACGCGTCAGACACAACTTCAGCGTCGGCATCGCCTTGCGTCACCTCCGCGTCCCTGCCCGTCAGCGCCTCTTTCATCTATTTTGACAGGTTCGTGCCGGCAATCAGAATCACCTGTTCGCCGACTCTCCAAGTGGCCGGACTCGCTTCGTCAATCGTACGAATTGATCCATCAACCATGCGCATAGTGATGGTGAAGCGCGGGATCAAATTCATGGATGTCTCGATCGCATGGCCAGTGGTCACTCGGGCGGTTTCGCTGGTGCTGCGATCTGCCGCTGTCTTTCCCGTCTCCACCACAGACACGATCACGGCGCAATGAGCGCATCGCACTTTGCCACGTGCCCCGCTCTTGGCACTCTTTGCACTCTTTGCTACCTTTTCACCTGCTCGTGGCTGGGGGACGTCCTGCACCGCCCCTTCCATCACCTCGGCGGCGGGAACCCCCGCCAATGCAACCACGTCGCCGGAATCACCCGTCGGAACCGAGAACAAGCCCGCGATCCTGGCAATGCCAGCCGTGCTGAACAAAACAACAGCAAAGCCCGCAATTAGCAGCGGCAGATACCGGAACCGGTCGGCTTGCGTTGTCATTCCGGATCAACTGTCGCTCTGACCCAACTTGTCAGACGAGCGCTTCGCGGCCACAAATGCCACTAACGCGCTGGCGGCAATGGCAACGCCAATGAATGCCCACGGATTATCATGCACGTATCCGTTCGCCGCCGCGGCAGTTCTCCTAGCCTTGTCAACCGCCGGTTTTGACGCATCCATCAGGCTCGCTTGGGCACTGCATAATTTCTCGCCAAACTTCTCGCGCGCGACAGCTAAACGCGCACTCGATACGCTCGCCGCCGCCTTGAGCAAATCCTGACCATCGGCCATCACGGTTTTGATATCGCCGGTAATCTTGCCTTTAGCCTGATTGAACTTTTCTGTACTTTGATCCATTGTCGCCATCTCCTTGGTTGAATAACGCTAGACATATTCGAGGATGGCTGAGCCAACACATCGAATCCACACTTGAACCGACTACGAAAACCATCACTCTGAGCGCCAACTATCTATCGTTACAGCATGACGGTCTGTGCGACGACACACATAAGCTGCTCCTTTCGAACACGCTGGGTGCCGGGACCACGTTACGTATCGCGTAGGGACTAGCGTATCGAACGTGGCCGTTGCGCTTGCAGGATATGCAGCTCTGCTTCGAGTGCGCGGATACGTTTGCGCAGCTGCGAGGCGGTGCGCGCCAGCGCGAGGCATGCTGCGCTAAAGCGCATTTCCTGCGCATGGATATCCGCAGCCGGTTCCACGGCAGATACCGGTAACAGCCTCGCCAACTTCCTGGAATTTTTCCTTGGCGTTGGGTTGTTTCGAGATGTCGGGACGGAACTAGTGCGCGAGTCTGCGATAAGCTTTCTTGATATCAGCGGCGCTCGCGCCGCGTTCTACGTCCAGCGTTTTGTAGTAATCCTTGTATTTCATCGCTTATTTTTGCAGGTGCAATACATGACACTAGCGAGGACGGGGTATCCGTCTTTCTGATAAGCGATAAGGACAAGCGGCGCGCTAATACAGAATGAAAAGTTGGCCGCTGCTCTATCCGCACGAAGACCAAGGCCGGTGGATTTTGTCTATTTCTTGATGCTCATCTCATTGTTGACACTACGCACATTTTCGGTGCCGCGAGCCACTTCAATGGCACGATCAATTTGACCTTGATTATTGACGAACCCACTAAGCTGAACTTCACCTTTGCGCGTAACAACTGCGATATCCAGACTCTTGATGCTTGCGTCGGCAAGCAGTGCTGACTTGACCTTGGCCGTAATCACGCCGTCATCGACCTGATCGCCTGCGGTGGTTGCCGCACCCTTCAGACTCATTTTGTTCTCGACCGCTTTCACGCCCGTCACGCCACGGGCGACTGTGATCGCACGATCAATTTGTGCTTGATTGTCAACGAACCCACTCAACTGGACCTCTCCTTTTCGGGTTTCCACTTTCAAATCAAAGGCCTTAACCTCAGAATCGGCCAATAACGCTGATTTCACGCGCGTTGTAACCACGGTATCGTCAATCTCCGTCCCCACCGTCGTACTCGGCGGCGGCACGCTCGCAGGCGTTTCCGGCGGTTTGTTACAGCCTGTAATGAACAGCATAGTGGTTAGCGATGCACTTAATGCAAGTAATCCAAGGCGAGATGTCATTTGAGCGTTACTCCTGTTTAAGTCAATGAGTCACTGAATAAGCAACTTTCCGTCGGTTCGCTGGATTTCTCTGTACGTTACCGCACGTAGCAATGAAACCGTTCGTGTCAACATTGATCGCCTTTTAACGGGCGTCCGCACGCTGGAATAAGGATCAGGATCCTGGCCGTCTGCCGGCGCAGGCAGGCTGGTCCGTGACCGACACAAAACTGTCCATCTTCGTCTCCTGGCAACGGAAATGGAATTGCAATTTCACGGTGGAGAAGGAAACCTGAAGTGAAATTGAGCACTGACACGCTTCGTGACGCTCTGCGCAACCTGAAATCTCGGCTGCATAGCCTGCGCAGGCCCCCTAACTACACAGACGACGAGCCGCCGCTGCGGGCAGAGCTGTTCAGCGCCGACCAGATGGAACAACACGGCAGAAACCTTGCGGGCACGCATCGCCTGAGCCTGCGGCGTGCGCCGGTTCCGTTGCTGGCGCGTTTGGCAGACAACGAGAACGTGTTGCTTCACGCGTGCAGTCTATTGACGACGGCTGTCAAGGCGAATCTGCGAATTTCTCCCGCCGGTGAATGGCTGCTGGACAATTTTCACCTGATCGAGGAACAGATACGTACGGCCAAGCGGCATTTGCCCAAGACCTACAGCAGGGAACTGCCGCGTCTGGCACACGGCCCATCGGGCGGACTGCCCCGCGTCTACGACATTGCGCTGGCCGCGATCTCGCATGGCGACGGGCGGGTAGACCCGGCTGGTCTAAGCCGCTTCGTAACGGCCTACCAGAGGGTCACGCCGCTCACGTTAGGCGAGTTATGGGCCATACCTATCATGCTGCGTCTGGCATTGATCGAAAACCTGCGCCGCGTCGGCGCACGAGTGGCAGCCAGCACCATCGACCGCGACCGCGCCGACGCATGGGCGGATCAGATGATGGAAATCGCCGAGAAGGATCCGAAAGGACTCATTCTGGTGGTCGCGGACATGGCTCGATCCAATCCCCCGATGGTCAGCTCGTTTGTCGCGGAGCTGGCGCGGCGCCTGCAAGGCCAGAGCGCCGCGCTGGCCTTACCGCTGACATGGATCGAACAGCGGCTCTCGGAGTCGGGGCTGACGATAGAACAGTTGGTGCAATCGGAAACCCAGAAGCAGGCCTCCGGCCAGGTCTCCATCAGTAACAGTATCGGCAGTCTGCGATTTTTGGGGTCGATGGACTGGCGCGATTTCGTCGAAACCATGAGCGTTGTCGAACAGAAACTACGGGAGGATCCGGGCGGCGTATACGGCAGGATGGATTTCATTACTCGTGATCGCTATCGCCATGCGGTCGAAAAGATTGCCAAAACGAGCCGTTTGTCGGAGAGCGACATCGCATGCAAAGCAATTCAGTTAGCGCATGACGTCGCGGCCAGCGCGATAGCCAATGGCAATGACAGAAGCAGCCATCGCGCGTCACATGTGGGCTACTACCTGATCGATAAGGGCCTGCCGCAACTCAAACAAGTCGCAACAGAGCACGTTTCGATTGTCGAAACTGTGCAGCAAACATGCCGCCGCTTTCCCTTGCTTTGTTATCTGGGCACGACCGGGCTGCTCACGCTGGCCTTTGGCGGCAGCTTACTGGCGAGCGCATATGCCGGCGGATTGCGCGGCTGGATACTCGCAATGGTCGCAATCGCCGTGGCGTTGTGCAGCAGTCAACTGGCGATTGCACTGGTTAATTGGGCGGCAACCTTGCTGGCAGCGCCACGGTCGCTGCCGCGTCTGGATTTTTCCAAGGGAATTCCAGCGGACTGCCGCACCCTGGTGGTGGTCCCGACCATGATTACCAGCGTTCAAAACATCGATGCGCTAATCGAGGCACTTGAAGTCCGGTTTCTGGCTAACCGGGATGCCCAATTGCACTTTGGCTTGCTGACCGATTTTCGCGATGCGAACGAGGAAACGCTACCTGAAGACGAACCGCTGGTACAACTGGCGCGGCACCGGATCGAA
Organism: Nitrosomonadales bacterium; assembly: GCA_009885185.1. The sequence continues at coordinate 8,733 of VFLF01000382.1, forward strand.
GAACTGAATCAAAAGTATGGCAGCGCAATAGACGGCACCAACAACGCCAACAGCCCATCTTTTTTTCTGTTTCATCGCCCGCGCCGCTGGAATCCCCAAGAGCGCGTGTGGATGGGTTACGAGCGTAAACGCGGGAAACTGGCGCAACTGAATGCGTTGTTGCGCGGCGGCAGCCAGGATAGTTTCTCATTGATTGTCGGCACGACTGACGTATTGCCCGGCGTAAAGTACGTGATTACCCTGGACACGGATACGCAGCTACCGCGTGATTCCGCGCACCAGTTTGTGGGCGCGATGGCCCACCCCTTGAATCGCGCAACTTTCGATGAAGCGCAGCAACGGGTGATCGAGGGCTACGGCATTCTACAGCCGCGCTTGGCAGTGAGTTTACAAGGTGCGAACCGGTCGCGGTATGCGCGATTGTTCGGCAGCGATTCCGGCATCGACCCCTATACGCGGGCGGTGTCTGATGTTTACCAGGACTTGTTCGGCGAAGGTTCTTTCATCGGCAAAGGCATCTACGACGTGGATGCGTTCGAGCGGGCGCTCAACGG
>VFLF01000206.1 GCA_009885185.1 Nitrosomonadales bacterium
GAGGAGGAACGGCTCGCTGCTCCTAAGGCGCCCGGCTCGAAATCGGAAGACGTAAAACAATCAACTGTTCCGACTCCGCCGTTGCCTCCCCCCAATGTAACTAAAGGCACTGCGCCAGAGTTGCCAAAACCGGGGCAGGCGAACGATCATTCAAGCCCTGCTTTTAAAGGCGGCGGAGTGCCGGATAAGAACAAATAATGTAGCTGGAATTAGCACTTCACTTGCTGTCGGCAATACTTCGTCAGCTCGCTCACTACAACTTTGTCGGCCACCGGCTGTTTCGCCGCGCCGTTATGTTCGAGAGCAAGCTTGAAGTCAAACTTGCTGAAAAATTCGTTGAACATCTCTCCGCCCAGGGTGCCAACCGCGTAGATGCCGTCGCTCGCCTTGTCGTACTCGAGCAGAATAGTGGCAAGCGGCTGTGGTGCGGGGCCGGCGACAACCCTGCCGCCCTCGGCCGGATCGTACTGGCTATGCTCGGAACAGCAGTGAATCACATTGATATGCTTGTTTCCCGGGCTGCTGTCGGCGCGAAAACTGATGAAGCTGATTTGGCGGGTGGGGTAGGTCAGGCGATGGGCGCAGATGGCGGAGTAAGCAACCACCGAGTCGCTTGCGCCGATACCGCCCTGCCACCGATAGCTTTTGGCATCCGCGGTCTTGAGCGCCGCGGCAGCCTTGACCGGTTTGCCCAGGTTGAGTAGAAAGCAGGGTGTGCCCGCGTAGGGGTAATGGAATATGAAATTGCGTTGCGCTGCCAGGCTGCGCGACTTGATCGGAAGACCAGAGGCATCCACCAGTCGGGCACGGTTGTAGTAGCGCGGCGAGGCGGTTTCCTGCGCGAGCACCGGCAAGCCGACTGCCGCCGATAGCGCACAAGTGTGGATGAAGTCACGCCGGTCCATTTTGCTCGCCTCTAAATCTCAAAACATTTCCAAGGCTAGCCAAGGGCGGCAGGGCTGTCAACGCTTTCGACACACTTGCGAATTTTCTCGAGCACGGCGCGTGTAGTTGCCAGGTTGCCTTCGCGCAGAGCGGGGCGTGGGTCGCTCATGGGATTCTTTGGAGGGCGCTGCAATGGACAAATTCTACTAGATTTGCCATCAATACGATTTTGAATGAGTAATCATCCTCGACTAGAATAAGCGACTCCCATGAACGATATCTCACAGGCGCTTAGCGCTGCAGGACACTTGATCGTCAGCGCTGATGCGACGTTGATATCCGTTGTCACGCTCAGTGTCAAAGTGAGTTTCGCCGCAGTGCTGATCGCGGCTGTGATCGGCCTGCTTGCGGGCGCCATCCTCGCGATTTCCCGGTTTCACGGTCGCCAGGCGGTTATTGCGGTGCTCAACGCGTTGATGGGTTTGCCGCCGGTGGTGGTGGGGCTGGTGATTTATTTGATGTTGTCGCGCGCCGGGCCGCTGGGCGAATTCGGCTTGCTGTTTACGCCGACGGCGATGGTGATGGCGCAAGCCGTGTTGATAACGCCGATCATCGCCGCGCTGTCGCGGCAGGTGATCGAAGATGCGTGGCGTGAATATGAAGAACAACTGCATTCGCTCGGCGCCAATACACCAGCCGCCGCGCAAACCCTGCTGTGGGACACGCGCTTTGCGCTGATGACTGTGGTGCTCGCGGGCTTTGGCCGCGCGGCGGCGGAGGTGGGCGCGGTGATGATCGTCGGCGGCAATATCGACGGCGTCACGCGCGTGATGACCACCGCGATTGCGCTCGAAACCAGCAAAGGCGATCTGCCGCTGGCGCTGGGCCTGGGTATGGTGCTGGTGATGATAATCATCGGCGTGAATCTGCTGGCGCACGGCGTGAAGCTGGCCGCGCAGCGTTACCACGGTTGATCGGCGATGCTTCCATTGACACTGGAGAATCTGGGTTTCGCCGCCGGCGGTCGCGAGATTATTCGTTCCTTCTCATGTGAGATTGCCGCCGGCACGCGCACCGTGATCCTCGGCCCCAATGGCGCGGGCAAAAGCGTGCTGATGCGGCTGTGTCACGGTTTGCTCCAGCCGACGAGCGGGCGCGTCATGTGGCGCGCGGATGGCGTGACGCGCCGCGCGCGAGGACAGGCCATGGTGTTTCAGCGCCCGGTGATGCTGCGCCGCTCGGCGATTGCTAACGTGATGTATGCGCTCAAACTTTGGGGCATGTCGCCGACGGAATGCCGTTTGCGCGCCGAAGACGTACTGGAGGCCGTGGGTCTTTCGACGTTGGCGGAGCGTCCCGCGCGCATTTTGTCCGGCGGCGAGCAGCAACGCTTGGCACTCGCCCGTGCGTGGGCGCTTGGCCCCGAGGTGTTGTTTCTCGACGAGCCGACAGCCAACCTCGATCCGAATTCAACACGCGACATCGAACAGATCATCGGCGCGATCCACGCCGGCGGCACCAAGATCATCATGTCCACGCATAGCCTCGGACAAGCGCGGCGGCTGGGTGATGAAATTTTATTTTTGAGCGAAGGGCGGCTGGCGGAGCGCGCGCCGGTGGATGTGTTTTTCAAGCAGCCGCAGTCGCCGGAGGCAGTGTCGTTTTTGCGGGGGGAACTACCATGAGCACCGTTGCAATTTTCAATTCACGCAACAATCACCCAACCGTCATTCCCGCCTGCGCGGGAACGACGAGGGATATATCGACGGGTAAAAGGATCATTGTGTGAATTACAAAATATTGTTAAAA
>VFLF01000035.1 GCA_009885185.1 Nitrosomonadales bacterium
CTCGCGCGCGCGCGCGATCTCCAGCACCACGTCGTAGGTAATGCCCGGCAGCACCCGGTTATCTTTCGGCGGCGCCAGCAACACGCCGTTTTTCACCACGAACACATTGCTGGCGGATGCCTCGGTGAGTTTGCCGTCGCGAAACAGGATCGTCTCCACCGCGCCGGCATCCACTGCCATCTGGCGCAGCAGACAGTTGCCGAGCAGCGACACCGATTTGACATCGCATTTCAACCAACGGAAATCCTCCGCGGTAATCGCCGGCACGCCGTGGTCGATTTGTTCGCGCGAGGGCGTGGTGAGCGGGCCGGACATCATGAATATCGTTTGCTTGACGTCCTTGGGGAACGCGTGATCGCGCTTGGCGACGCCGCGCGTGACTTGCAGGTACACCGATTGATCGTCGCCGGCGCTGGCGTTTTTGGCGATGAGGTCGGTCATTAACTGCGTCCACTGCGCATCGGTTAGCGGATTGGCGAGCCGTATGCCGTCGAGGCTGTACTGCAAACGCCGCAGATGCTCCGCCATGCGAAACGGACGCCGCGAGTACACCGGCACTACTTCGTACACGCCGTCGCCGAAAATAAAACCGCGGTCGAGCGGCGATATGCGGGCTTCTTCCAGCGGCATGAATTCGCCATTCAGATAAACGATCTCGCTCATTCGATCCTCATTGAAAGCTCATTGAAAATACAGACGGGCCGCATCCCATGCGCGGCCGAAAATGCCCGCCACCGGCACATCTTCCAATGCTGTCACTGGTAGCGTGTGATACGGTTTGCCGTTGAGTTCCAGTTTCAGCGTGCCGAGGGTCTGGCCGGTGCGCACGGGGGCGAGCAGCGGTTGCGTGGTTTCGATTTTCGCCTGAAGCTTACCTGCGTTGCCCTTGGGCACGGTGACATACAGGCCGCCGGCGAAGCCGATTTTCACGTTGTTGAGCGTGCCTTTCCACACCCGCGGGGTCGCGGCGGCCTGATTCGCTTCATACAGGCGCACGGTGTCGAAATTCTGGTAACCGTAATTCAGCAGCTTCTGGCTTTCAGCGGCGCGCGCCGCGTCCGACGTGGTGCCCAGCACCACCGAGATCAGCCGCCGCTTGTCGCGGATGGCGGAACTGATCAGGCAATAACCCGCCGCCTCGGTGTGGCCGGTCTTGACGCCATCGACGCTGGCGTCGCGCCACAACAGCCGGTTGCGATTGGCCTGCGTGATGTTGTTGTAGCTGTATTCTTTTTGCGCATACAGCGGGTAGTGCTCAGGATAATCGCGGATCAGCGCGGCTGTCAGTTGCGCCAGATCGCGCGCGGTGGTGGTGTGCTTGGGTTCGGGCAGTCCGGTGGAATTAACGAAATTCGTGGCGGTGAGTCCCATGCGCTTGGCTTCGCGATTCATCAGTACGACAAAGGCCTCTTCAGAGCCGCCGATGGCCTCGGCGAGCGCGATGGTGGCGTCGTTGCCGGACTGGATAATCATGCCGCGCATCAGTTCATTCACCGTGACAGGGATGTCGGTCTGGATAAACATGCGCGAACCGGTGGCCTTGCGCGCCTTGTCCGACACGGGAATCACCTGCTCCGGCTTGAGTTTCTTTTGCTTGAGCGCTTCGAATACCAGATAAGCCGTCATCAGCTTGGTGAGCGACGCCGGCTCAAAGCGTTCGTCGTGCTGATAGCCGGTGATGAGTTGGCCGCTTTGCATGTCGAGCAATACCCACGCGCGCGCGGCGATTTGCGACGGCGGCGTATCGGCGGCAAGGGTCGGCGGCACGGCCAGCGTGCATACCGCGGCGCAGATCAATAGCAGTCGGAGCAGCAGGGAAAGGAGTCGTTTCAGCATCGCGCGATTATACGTCGCGTGGCGTGCGGCGGGTGCTACCGGTCTTTGCCCCGCTCAAGGTAGCGCTGCATCGCGGCGCGCATGACCACCAGATTGTTCTGGAAATTGCGGCAGCCGGCGCAGACGTACAGGTGCAGGCGCAGCCCGAACCTTTCAGCGAAAGTCAGCGCGTGGTCGTGCCGGTGCGAAATCGCTTCGGCCGCCTCTTTGCACGTGAGCAATTTCATTGTTTACCGAACCATTTCATTTCAAGGCACTCTCGAAGCGAGAGCCGTGCCCGGTGCAGCATGACCCAGCAGTTCGTCGTTGAGATGTCGAGTTCCTTACAGATCTCTTCGGTGGGCAATTCCATCACCTCGCGCAGCATAAAGGCGCGGGCGGTCTTGGCGGGCATGTTCTTCGCGCACGCCTCGAAAACCGCCATGAACGCCTTGTTTTCCAGCGCTTTGTCAGGATCGCCCCAGTCGGACGGCGGCTGCCGCCAGTGGCCGTTTTCCAGAAACAGCGCATCGACCGCCTCGGACTCGCCCTGATCGCTGTCGCCCGAGACCAGCGGTTGCTCGCGCGACTGGCGGCGGATGTGATCAATGATTTTGTGCTTGAGGATGCCGGTGAGCCAAGTTTTCACCGACGACTTTCCGCCGAACCGGTCCCACCCTTCCAGCGCGGCAATCAGGGTGTCCTGCACCGCGTCTTCGGCCGCGCCCGCGTCGCGCAATTGCAATGACGCGTAGCGCAGCAGGTAGGCGCGATGCGGCTCGATCTCGTTGGTAGGGGGCATACCCTAAATTATTTGTTTAAAAACAGATACTTAATATTATTTTTCTGAATGCGGCTCTTGAATTCAAAACGCCCGCGCCCATATTCAACGCATCGGCGCAACCACAAGCGCGCCTCAATCATTGGAGAAAATGTCATGGTAAATATAACCCGTTTTGCACCCTTGGACGATGCATTCAATCAACTGCTTCGTGGCTTCGTGGTGAAGCCGGTGGCGCTGGACGAGCAGGAGCCGGCGGTAAAGTTTCGTGTCGATATCGCCGAAAGCGACAAGGCGTATACCCTGTACGCGGACTTGCCGGGTATTAAGAAAGACGATATCCAGATCGCTATCGACGGCGACCAGGTAACGATCAGCGCGCAGAGCAAGACGGAAAAAACCGTCAAGGACGGCGAGCGAGCGTTACGCGCCGAACGCTATACCGGCAAGTATTACCGTGCGTTCGCCCTGGGCAGCGCGATCGATGAAGACACGGCGCAGGCGAAATACGCCGACGGCGTGCTGGAACTGACGTTGCCGAAAAAAGCGGCGGTGGCGGCGAAGCGCATCACCATTCAATAACGGTTTATCAGCCACAAAAAAGCAGCGGGGCGGCAGGAACGCGCCCCGCTGTTTTTTTGCTCGTGTAAAATGAGCAAGTCCTCACCTTTTACTACGCATTTCTAATTTTCCCCATGACTACGAGCAAGTCCGGCGATCCCAGCGCTACCGTCAAAGCCCAGATTCTTGCCGAGGCGCTGCCGTACATCCAGCGCTTTCACGGCAAGACCATCGTGGTGAAATACGGCGGCAACGCCATGACCGATCCGGCGCTGCAAGAGGGCTTCGCGCGCGACGTGGTGTTGTTAAAGCTGGTGGGCATGAACCCGGTGGTGGTGCATGGCGGCGGGCCGCAGATCGACGAGTGGCTGAAAAAAGTCGGCAAGAAGGGTGAGTTCATCCAGGGCATGCGCGTCACCGACGCCGAGACCATGGACGTGGTGGAGATGGTGCTCGGCGGACAGGTCAACAAGGACATCGTCAATCTGATCAACAAGCATGGCGGACGCGCCGTGGGGTTGACGGGCGCCGATGGCGGGCTGATCCGCGCGCGCAAGATGAAAATGGAAGACGCGCAAAAGCCCGGCGAATTCATCGATATCGGTATGGTGGGCGAGGTCGAGAGCATTGATCCGGGCATCGTGCAACTGCTGCACACGCAAAATTTTATTCCGGTGATAGCGCCCGTCGGCGTAGGCAAGAACAACGAGTCGTATAACATCAATGCCGATCTAGTGGCGGGCAAGGTGGCGGAAATCCTGCGCGCGGAAAAATTGATCGTGTTGACCAATACGCCGGGCGTGCTCGATAAGAACGGCAAGTTGATCACCGGGCTTACCGCGAAAAAAATCGACGCGCTGTTCGCCGACGGCACGATACACGGCGGCATGCTACCGAAAATCGCCTCCGTGCTCGACGCGGCGAAAAACGGCGTCAATACCTGCCACATCATTGATGGACGGGTGGAGCACGCGCTGCTGCTGGAGGTTCTGACCGCCGAAGGCGTGGGCACCTTGATCAAAAGCCGTTGATCGGGCGCCAACGATTCATGCCACAGGGCGCCGCATGGATATTCGATCTCGACAATACGCTGCACAATGCTACGGCGCATATATTTCCGCGCATCAATCGCGCCATGACACAATATGTGCAGACGCATTTGAATCTGAGCGAGACCGACGCCAATGCGCTGCGCCAATCGTACTGGCGGCGTTACGGCGCGACGATATTGGGCTTGATACGCCATCACGACACCGATCCGGCGCATTTTCTGTGGCACACGCATCAATTTCCCGATTTGCACAACGTATTGGTGGCCGAACCGATGTTGCGCTCGACGTTGAGGCGGTTGCCGGGGCGCAAATTCGTGTTCTCCAACGCGCCGGTGCACTACGCGCACGCGGTGCTGCGCGCGCTCGGCATCATAGACCTGTTCGCGGATGTCTACACTATCGAGCACACGCGCTACCGGCCCAAGCCGGATACGTTTGGATTTCTGCGTCTGTGCCGCAGTCACCACTTGCGTCCGCGACGCTGTATCATGGTCGAGGACAATCTGGACAACCTGCGCACGGCCAAGCGATTGGGGATGAAAACCGTGTGGGTCAGCAGCGCGAGCGTGTTATGCGGCCGGGCGCCGGGATACGTGGATCAGACCGTGCGCAGCGTGGCGCGGTTGCCCGACATGCTGGTACGGTTACAGTAGAGCAATAGGAAAATAGAGGAACAACGAGCGTGGCAAGAACCGGAGATCGCAAGAACCAGATTTTGCAGACGCTGGCGCAGATGCTGGAAAAGCCCGCGGCGGAAAGAGTCACCACCGCCGCGCTGGCCAAGCGGCTGGATGTGTCTGAGGCCGCGCTGTATCGGCATTTTACCGGCAAGGCGCAGATGTTCGAGGGGCTGATCGATTTTATCGAAGGCACGTTGTTCGCGCTCATCAACAAGATCACCAGCGACGAAAAAAGCGGCCTGCGCCAGGTGGAAGCCGTGATCGGCGTGATGCTTGGCTTTGCACAGAAAAACCGCGGCATGACGCGCGTGCTGATCGGCGATGCGCTGGTCAACGAAGACGAAAAGCTGCAACAGCGCATCAACCAGTTGCACGAGAGGCTGGAGGCCACGGTGCGCCAATCGCTGCGCTTTGCGGTGACGCAAAACGAAATCGTGCAGGACGCCGACCTCGGCGCGCAGGCGAACCTGTGCATGGGCTTCGTCATCGGTCGCTGGCATCAGTTCGCCAAGAGCGGCTTTAAGCGCGACCCGACGGAAATGTGGGGCGTGCAGTGGAAACAGTTAATGGAAGGCGTGCTGGCGTGAGCGCGGCGCCGATCATCATAAGGGGGATGCCATGACAACCATGACGACGGAACAAATAGCGGAACTGCTGCTCGGCATTGCGCGTTCGCAACTGGCGATGGCCGATGGGATGGAAAGCGCGAAGTCCGGATTCAAATCCACCCATCTGCGTGGCATGGTGGAAAGCGCGGCGCGCATCAAGGTGAATCGACCGGTGTCGCTGGCGGATTTTCCTTCACGGCTGTTGTTGCAAATGCTGGGGCGTAACGCGCCGACGCTGGAGGATGTGGTGGAAGACCTGAATGCGCTGGTGGGTGCTGGCGCCGGTGGTGCTGGTGCGGGTGGTGCGGTTGCCGGCGCAGGCACCGAAGAACTCGAAAGCCTCGGCATCACGGCCTCTCTCGACATGACGAAGTAGCGGGGAAGCTGCTTCCTACCGCGTCGCGCACACCGCGCACACCGGATCTTTTTTCAGCGAAATCGCGCGGATGTCCATGGTCAGCGCATCCAGCAGCAGGAGGCGGCCCGCCAAGGTCTTGCCCGCGCCGGTTAATATTTTCAGCGCCTCGGCGGCTTGCATGCAGCCGACGATGCCGGTCAGCGGCGCAAACACGCCCATCACCGCGCAGCGCACTTCCTCGCTTTGCGCGTCTTCGGGAAACAGGCAGGCGTAGCACGGCGCGGAGTCGTCGCGCATATCGAACACCGAAACCTGCCCGTCAAAGCGCACGCCCGCGCCCGACACCAGCGGTTTATGGTGCGCGACACAGGCGCGATTCACCGCGTGGCGCGTGGCGAAGTTGTCGCAGCCGTCGAGCACCACGTCGGTTTTGGCCACCAGCGCATCCAGCGCCGCGCCGGCGACGCGCTCCTGGATCAGTTCAAATTGGATATCCGGGTTGATCGCACGCAGCGTGTCACGCGCGGATTCGACCTTGGAGCGACCGATAGCCTCGGTGCGATGCACGATCTGCCGCTGCAAATTGGTGAGATCCACCACGTCGTCGTCACATAAAGTGATGGTGCCCACGCCCGCCGACGCGAGATATAGTGCGATGGGAGAACCGAGTCCGCCTGCGCCGATCACCAGCGCGCGCGCCGCGCGCAGCTTTTCCTGGCCCTCGACGCCAATCTCCGGCAGCAAGATGTGGCGGCTGTAACGCAGCAGTTGTTCGTCGTTCATGGCGCTCGGCAGTGCGCTCTCGCGCAGAAAAAAACAACGCCCGGCCGTGCAATGCTCGACCGGGCGCAGAATGCTATGACGTATTTTTTAAACGATACTTAATTTGATGCCACGGTGCTGCGTGACTTGAGGAAGGCGATCGCCTGATGCAGCTCATAGTCCTTTTTGGACACCACTTCACCGGGCGCGGGACGCAGTTCCTTGGGATCGATCTCGGGGCGCACCTCCGGCGTGAAATTGAATTTCGCGCGTACTGCAGCGGCGATCTTATCCTTGTCCTGTTCTTTCGGATCGGCCTTGGTGTCGGCTTTGGTTTCCGTCAGATGCTTGGACAGATCGGCTTCGCGCACGCGCAGGCTGGCGGCCTTGTCCACCGGGCCTTCGAGCGGAATATCCGGCGTGATGCCCTTGGCCTGTATCGAGCGGCCCTGCGGCGTGTAGTAGCGCGCCGTGGTGAGCTTGATCGCGGTGTTGTTGCCGAGTGGCAATATGGTTTGCACCGAACCCTTGCCGAAGGTTTGCTGGCCCATGATGACCGCGCGGTTATGGTCCTGCAACGCGCCCGCAACGATCTCGGAAGCCGATGCCGAGCCGCCGTTGACCAGCACCACCATCGGTACTTTTTTGATCGCCGCCGGCAGTCCGCTCACGAAGTCCTGACGGTTGCGGCCACGCAGATAATGTTCGGGGCTGGCATTCAGGCGCATTTTGGAATCATCGGCGCGGCCATCGGTGTAAACCACCAGTTGACCGGGTTCCAGGAACATCGCCGACACCGCCACTGCGCTGTTCAGCAAGCCGCCCGGATCGTTGCGCAGATCCAGAATGATGCCGCGCATGGCGCCGGTGTTGGCCTTGAAGTGGGTCTGAATTGCGTTGGCGAGCAGCTCGCCGGTGCCCTCCTGAAACTGCGTGACGCGGAAGTAGGCATAGCCCGGTTCCAGCAGCGTGGAGCGGACACTCTGAATCTTGATGACCGCGCGCGTCAGCACGAGTTCGATGGGGTTGGGTTCATTCTTGCGCACGATGGTGAGGCGGATTTTGGTGTCGGGTTTGCCGCGCATCTGCTTGACCGCGTCGTTCAGCGTCATGCCCTTGACCGAGGCGTCGTCGAGCTTGACGATCAAATC
>VFLF01000398.1 GCA_009885185.1 Nitrosomonadales bacterium
CATTCACGATACGCCCCACGGGCGCGGCGATGCAGGCGCGCTTGTACGCAGAAGACCCGAACAAGAATTTTCAGCCCTCGGCCGGACTGCTAACCATGGTGCGCTTCCCGGCGGATATCCGTGTGGATGGCTGGGTACAAAGCGGCAGCGTGGTGCCGCCCAACTACGATCCCATGCTGGCCAAGCTGATTGCCTTTGGCGATACGCGGGAGGCGGCGCGCACCAAATTAATGGCGGCACTGCACGCCAGCGAAATCGCGGGCATCGAAACCAACCGCGCCTATCTCGCACAAGTGCTTGCCGCGCCGGAATTCATCGCGGGTCGGCAAACCACGCGCCTGCTGGATCGCTTTCACTACCAGCCGGCTACCATCGACGTGATCGAGCCGGGCGTGCAGTCCACGGTGCAGGATTGGCCGGGGCGCGAGGGCTATTGGGACGTGGGCGTACCGCCGTCGGGACCGATGGACGCGTTGTCGATGCGCCTGGCCAATCGTCTGGTCGGCAATGCCGAGGGCGCCGCCGCGCTGGAATTCACCGTCGCCGGGCCGACGCTCAAGTTCAACTGTGACTGTGTGATCGCGCTCACCGGCGCCGCGATGTCATCAACACTCGATGGTGTTGCGCTGGCGCCGTGGCAGGTCCACGCCATCACGGCAGGCAGCGTGCTGCGCATCCGTACGATTCAGGGCGCGGGCCTGCGCAGCTATCTCGCGGTGCGCGGCGGCATCCGTGTGCCCGATTATCTGGGATCTAAATCCACCTTCACGCTCGGTCAGTTTGGCGGACACGGCGGGCGCGCGCTGCGCGCGGGGGATGTGCTGCCGGTGACGCCTGCGGACGCAACGCCTTTCAGCAGCGCACCGCTCAAACCGGCCCTGCGCACGCCACTGACCCGGGATTGGGATATCGGCGTGCTCTACGGCCCGCACGGCGCGCCGGATTTTTTTACCGACGCCGATATCTCCGCGTTTTTTGCCACGGCGTGGGAGGTGCATTACAACTCCTCGCGCACCGGCGTGCGCCTGATCGGACCCGCGCCGCAGTGGGCGCGCACCGACGGCGGCGAGGCGGGCCTGCATCCGTCCAACATTCACGACAACGCCTATGCCATCGGCGCCATCGATTTCACCGGCGACATGCCGGTGATCCTTGGCCCGGACGGCCCCAGCCTCGGCGGCTTCGTATGCCCGGCCACGATCGTGCAGGCGGAACTGTGGAAAATGGGGCAGCTCAAGCCCGGCGACCGCGTGCGCTTCAAGCGCTTGACGCGCGCGCGCGCCAACCAACTGCAAGCGCAACAGGATGCGGCAATAGCCTCATTGGATGCGCCTGCTGACGTAACGCTGGCCACGCTGCCCGCGACACACGCCGAGCTCGCCTCGCCGGTGGTGCGGCACATTTCGGCGGCTGGCGATCTGCCCGACCTCGCCATTCGCCAGGCGGGTGACGCCTATCTGCTGGTGGAGATGGGGCCGCCGGTGCTTGACCTCGAACTGCGACTGCGCATCCAGGCCCTGCTGCAAGCCCTGCGCGCCGAAGCGAATGCCGGGCGTCTGCCGGGCATAATTGATCTGACGCCGGGTATCCGTTCGCTGCAACTGCACTTCGATCCACGCCGCGTCGATCAGGATGCGCTAATCGACACGGTGGCGCGGCTCGAAAAAAACCTGCCGCCGCTCGATGACATCGAGGTCGAGTCGCGCATCGTGCATCTGCCGCTGTCGTGGAATGACCCCGCAACAAAACTGGCGATCGAGAAATACATGCAGTCGGTACGCCCCGACGCGCCATGGTGCCCGAGCAACATCGAGTTCATCCGCCGCATCAATGGCCTCGACAGCATCGACGACGTATTCAACGTGGTGTTCGCGGCCAGTTATCTGTTGATGGGCCTGGGGGACGTATACCTCGGCGCGCCAGTGGCGACACCGCTCGACCCGCGGCATCGTCTGGTCACCACCAAGTACAATCCGGCGCGCACCTGGACGCCGGAAAACGCTGTGGGCATCGGCGGCGCGTACCTGTGCGTGTACGGCATGGAAGGCCCCGGCGGTTATCAATTTGTGGGGCGCACCGTGCAGATGTGGAACCGTCACCGCGTTACCACCGATTTCACCCAGCCTTGGCTGCTGCGGTTTTTCGATCAGGTGCGCTTCTACCCGGTGAGTGAAACGGAACTGTTGCGGCTGCGTGACGCATTCATCACCGGCAAATTCAAACTGAAGATCGAACCGACGCGCTTTCGTCTGCGAGATTACCGCGCTTTTCTGCAAACGAACGCAGCCTCGATCACAGCCTTCAAGACGCAACAACAGGCCGCGTTCGAGGCCGAGCGCCAGCGCTGGAGAGACGCCGGGCAGGATGGGGTGCAGGGAGAAATCCCCGCCACGGACATCACGCCGGACAGCGAACCCGATCTGCCGGCGCAAGCCCGCGTGGTGGCGGCTAACGTCGCGGGCAGTGTATGGAAGGTGGAAGTCAAAACCGGCGATAAGGTAACAGCCGGACAAACGCTGGTGATCGTCGAATCGATGAAAATGGAAATCGCCGTCACCGCGCCGTGCGGCGGTGCCGTGTATCGCCTGCTCTGCAAGGAAGGCGGCGCGGTTGCCGCCGGACAAAATCTGCTGGTGATTATCGAAGCTTAACCACGAGCGCCATTGAGCGAGTGGTTGAAATCCATCACGATACGGCGGCGCAACGACCTTTCGCGCACAAAAAAGCCGCCTCTTGTTCAGAGGCGGCTTTTTGTTTAGCGGCAGTCTTGCTTAGAATGTCTTGAGGAAAGACAGCAGGAACTTGCCTTTGCTGACGTCTTTGAAACCGCCGGTCGGCCCTGAAACACCAGGCACAACGCCGCTGTTGCCCCAGCAATACGCGTTGGTGATCACAGTAGGATCGGGCACGACGGCCGGGCATGCGCCTGACGTGTTGGTATCGGAATACGCTGCGGTGATGGTGCCGAAGCCGATATCCTTGCTCACGCCGAGTTTCCAATCGGTGTAATTGGCGTTGGTAAAACCACCCACGCCCGTGGCAACCGACCTCTTAACTTTCTGGCGACCAACGTGACCAATTAAGGTCCATCCGCTGCCCATATCATAATTGGCATTCAGCTCGATGTAGTCGGAACCGCGGGTTTTCTCGGTGTAACCGGCACCGCCATACCAGCCGATGAAGTGGCTGGAGGTTGCGTATGAGTATTTGGCCGTCAGCCACTTGTAACCGATGGCAGCGTAGAGCTCCTGCGTGTTGGGGTTGGCCAGCCACGTAGGAATAGCAGCACCCTTGCCCGGATAGTTGTAGGCAATGAAGCCAACGTCGTAGGTAAAGTCACCAGCGAAACTATTTTTTATGCCGCCATAGAGGTCAACCTCGACCGATCCCTTGCCGAGCCAGTCTTTTACCCAAGTAATCGACGACGCCCACGCGCCCACATAAAAGCCGCTCGAATGCAGATAATCGACGCCGCCCTGTATGGCGGGCCTGCCGTGTGTTTGGCTAATGCCGCGGAACAGATAGTCGGAGGTAACGCCAACGTTGAAGCTCCACGGTGAAGCCGGTGAAGCCGGCGCGGCAGCTGGGGCAGCGGTTTGCGCGAAGGCGGTGGGGACTGCCAACGCTGCAGTTACGGCGGCACTGAGAACGAGTTTACGCATGATGATCCTTTGGTTAATTCAATATTAAAAATGTAGACCGCAACCTTACTAAGCAAAACCCGCGCCCGATTATTGCTGCGACTAACTTGAGAGGAATTTTAGTCAGCTTTGCGTCAATTAAGGAGCTTACTTGTTGATTTATCGGGTGATTTAATTTGCTTGTTACAAATAAGTTGGCAACATAAAGGTGCATCGCGATTCGCGGCATCGCGGCCTTTCGATTCCATACGCAGAATCCGCACTGTCCGGGTGCAAAAACGAAACTTCCCGCACTGAATCAGTGCGCTCGGTTTCGATGGCATCAAACTAACTATCTGTTTTTAATAAGTAAATTACAACTGGTACGGTATGTGCAAGAGGGAGGGTATGCACCAATCGTAGAACGTATTCTTCGTATTTATTTGTTTTTTGATCGAGCACACAAGGGGGCATCATGAAACTCGTTACCGCAATTATTAAACCGTTCAAGCTCGACGAAGTACGCGAGGCGCTGTCAGGCATCGGCGTCTCCGGCATTACCGTGACCGAGGTCAAGGGCTTCGGTCGGCAGAAAGGCCACACCGAGTTGTATCGCGGCGCGGAGTACGTGGTGGATTTTCTGCCCAAGGTAAAAATCGAAGCCGCGATCAAGACTGACATGCTCGATCAGGTCATCGAAGCGATCGAAAAAGCCGCCAACACCGGCAAGATCGGCGACGGAAAAATTTTCGTTTCTGAATTGGAACAGGTCATCCGCATCCGCACCGGCGAAACCGGCGCGGACGCACTCTAAGGGAAAATAAAAAATGAAACGACTCGCTGTTATTTTTTCAACGCTGGCCATGCTGTTCTGCACCGGGCTTGCCTCGGCACAGGATAAACCTGCTGAAAAAGCGGCAGAACCCGCCGCTGCCGCCGCACCGGCAGCCGCCGCAGCTGCTCCTGCCGCGCCCGCCGCAACGGCAGCGCCCGCCGCCGCCAAACCGGTGCCCAATAAAGGTGACATCGCCTGGATGCTGACCTGTACCGCGCTGGTGCTGATGATGAGCATCCCCGCGCTGGCGTTGTTCTACGGCGGCATGGTGCGCGCCAAGAACATGCTGTCGGTGCTGATGCAGGTGTTCGTGGTGTTTTCGCTGGTGGTGGTGTTGTGGTGTATTTACGGCTACAGCCTCGCCTTCACTGAGGGCAACGCATTCATCGGCGGATTTGACCGGTTGTTCCTTTCCGGCACGTTTGACGCGGCCAAGGCGGAGTTCTCCACCGCGGCCACGTTCAGCAAGGGCGTGGTATTGCCGGAGCTGGTGTTCGTGGCGTTCCAGGCCACCTTCGCGGCTATCACCTGCTGCCTGATCCTCGGCGCGGTAGCCGAGCGCATCAAGTTTTCGGCGGTGCTGATTTTCGTGGTGATCTGGTTCACTTTTGCCTACCTGCCGATCGCGCATATGGTGTGGTTCTGGCCAGGCCCGGATATGTACACCGATGCCAAACTCGTCGATAAGCTGAACTCGACCGCCGGGCTGATCTGGCAGTGGGGCGCGCTGGATTTCGCCGGCGGCACGGTGGTGCATATCAACGCCGGTGTCGCCGGATTGATCGGCGCCTGCCTGGTGGGCAAACGCGTCGGTTTCGGCAAAGAAGCGATGACGCCGCACAACCTGACCATGACCATGGTCGGTGCAGCGCTGCTGTGGGTGGGCTGGTTCGGCTTTAACGCCGGCTCCGCGCTGGAAGCCAACAACACCGCCGCGCTGGCGTTTATCAACACCTTTCTCGCCACGGCGTGCGCGGTGCTGACCTGGGTTTTTGCAGAGTGGATATTCAAAGGCAAGCCCTCGATGCTGGGTGCAGCCTCGGGCGCGGTGGCGGGTCTGGTAGCCATCACGCCGGCGGCGGGTAACGTCGGCATTCCGGGCGCGTTCGTGATCGGCAGTGTTGCCGGCATCATTTGCCTGTGGGGCGTCAACGGCCTGAAAAAGATGCTCAAGGCTGACGACTCTTTGGATGTGTTCGGCGTGCATGCCGTGGGCGGCATACTCGGTGCGCTGCTCACCGGCGTGTTCTGCTCACCGTCTCTAGGCGGCCCCGGCTTCGTGTCGGATTGGGTGACCGGCAAAGTGACTTCCGCTGCCGATTACAAGATCCTCGATCAGGTCATCATTCAGGCGCAGGCGGTCAGTGTGACGGTGGTATGGACGGCGGTCGTCGCCCTTGTCGCCTTCAAGATCGCGGACATCATCGTCGGATTGCGCGTGACCGAGGAAGAAGAACGCGAAGGTCTCGATATCAACTCGCATGGCGAGACGGCGTATCACATGTAGCCAGTAACCCTGTAGTCGGAAAGCGCAGCTCCCTGCGCTTTCGAATGTAGTAGGCGCCCGTTCGCAAGATCGGGCGCCTTTTTTTATCCTGCAAAAAAACATTTGCCGCAAACTACACGGCGGCCCGAAAACCGTAGGATGGGTGAAACCCATCTACGAGCCTACGC
>VFLF01000662.1 GCA_009885185.1 Nitrosomonadales bacterium
CCAAACGTAGCACAGGGTGCGGCGATGCCGCAATCCGAGTGCGATCCGGGCGTCAGGCGCCGCGCTACAGACAGGCATGAAAACGCAGTCCCGATGAAAATAAAATCTGCTTCAAAAACAGATAGTTACGAATTTATCCGCTGGAACACGCCATGCGTGCGCGAGTGCGGCTAAAATTCCGCCCGCGTAGTCTGACATTCGTCTGCAATTCAGCGTCCACAGATTGTTCAACCAGGAAACCGCCATGCCCAATCCCAACATCACGTTCGATCACGTGCATCTCATCAGCAAAGACCCGCAGTCCACCGCGAAATGGTATGTCGACAAACTCGGCGCCGATATCGTGCGCGACGGTACTGTCAAAGGCGCGCCGCAGGTGTATGTCGAAATAGGCGGCGGCACCATGCTGATCGTGCGCGGCGAGCGTCCCGGCGAAACCACCGGCAACAAGCCGGGGCTGGAGTGGGGCGTCGATCATTTCGGCGTGCGTGTCAAAGGTGATTTCAACGCGTTTTGCGCCGGGCTCAAGGCCAAGGGCGTGCAGTTCAGCGTGGAGCCCACGGATTTCAACCCGACCACCCAACTGGCGTTTATCAAAGCGCCGGATGGCGTGAGCGTGGAGCTGTTAAACCGCAAGGACGCGTAACGGTACTGGCATACCATCGGCAGCCCATCGCCGGATGCGCTATGCTGCGCATCGCCGCGTCCCATTCTGGTAGCCGAAGAACTCGATTGCGACTGGAACAAGGTCACCACCGAGCACATACTGCCGGGCCAAAATCTGGCGAATAAGCGCATCTGGGGCGACATGTCCACCGGCGGCAGCTGCGGCATCCGCACCTCGCACGATTACGTGCGCCGCGCCGGCGCCGCCGCCAAGATCATGCTGGTGCAGGCGGCGGCCAACGAATGGAAAGTGCCCGCAAGCGAGCTGACGGTGGATAAAGGCGTCATCACGCACAAGGGTTCAAACCGCAGCACCACCTACGGCAAGGTGGCCGATGCCGCCGCCAAGCTGCCCGCGCCGGATTTGAAAGCGATCAAGCTGCGCGATCCGCGGCAATGGAAAATCGCCGGCAAAGCGGTCAAGCGCCTGGACACCAACGACAAACTCGACGGCAGTAAAAAATACGCGGTCGATGTGACCTTGCCCGGCATGCTGCACGCAGCGATCATGGATTGCCCGGTGTTCGGCGGCACGTTAAAGAGTTTCGATCAAGGCAAAATCGCCAGCATGCCCGGCAAGCCGCAGGCGCTGCGCGTGGATGAAACCACCGTGGCGGTGGTGGCCGATACCTGGTGGCGCGCGAAAAAAGCGCTCGATGCGCTGCCCAAGGTGTGGGACGAAGGCCCTAATGCGAAAGTGTCGCAGGCCGCGATCATCAAACATGTGGCGACAGGCCTGGATTCCAACGACGCCTTTGCCGACATCAACGATGGCGACGTGACCAAGGCCATCGCCGGCGCGGCGAAAAAGGTCGAGGCGGTGTATCACTCGCCGTTTGTGCCGCATGCCTGTATGGAGCCGATGAATGCCACCGTGCGCCTGACGGCGAACAAGGCTGAAGCATGGGTCGCGACGCAAAACGCCGAAGCCTCGATGGCCACGCTGTCGCAGACCTCTGGCATACCGTTAAGCCAGTGCGAAGTGTACAAGATGGATCTCGGCGGCGGCTTCGGTCGGCGCGGCGGCAATCAGGACTACGTGCGCCAGGCAGTGAAAATCGCGCAGCAATTGCCCGCCGGTACGCCGGTCAAAATGTTGTGGACGCGCGAAGAAGACCTCGGTCACGATTTTTATCGCCCGATCACGCAGTGCAAACTCACTGCAGGTCTCGACGCGCAGGGCAATCTCACGGGACTTAACATCCGCGTGGCGGGGCAATCGATCAACGCGTTTGCCAATCCCTCGGCAATCAAAGGCGGCAGGGATGTGCGCCAGTTGCAGGGTTACTGGAAAGAAGCCGGCGACGCGCAACTCGGCTA
>VFLF01000491.1 GCA_009885185.1 Nitrosomonadales bacterium
CTTCAATCACGCCGTCGACCTGGTTGCCGGCTTCACGCGGCGCATCCAGCGTCTCGAAAATGCCGTGCGGGACATACGCACCGGCTCGGGCTCATCGCTTTATGACGCTCTCTATCTTGCATCCGAAGAACTGGAGGGCCGCGAGGGCCGCAAAGTAATCATCTGTGTTTCCGACGGCGGCGACACGGCCAGTTACAAAAAATTCAATAGTGCAAATATCGCGGTGCAACGCGCTCAGGCTGCTGTGTATCCGATCCTCGTTACGCCGATTACCAACGACGCGGGGCGTAACATTGGCGGCGAAAACGCGATGCAACTGATTGCCGAGCGCAGCGGAGGGCGTGTGCTGCAACCCGCTACCTATGACAAGCTCAGCCAGAGTTTCGAAGAAGTCCTGCGCGACTTGCGCACCCAGTATCTGCTCGCTTTCTATCCGAAAAATCTCTCGCCTACGGACAATAAATTCCATCGTCTCGAAGTAAAAGTGCGCCGCCCCGGTTTGCGGGTCTCTGCCCGTACTGGGTACTATGAGGAGACTCTCTAAGGTCACTCTCCATGGCCAAAGCCAAAACCAAAGCACCAATCCAGACACTCGCCGAAGACGGCTACCTGCGGCAGCTTGCCGCCAGCAAGACGCCCATCGCGGTAAAACTGAACAATGGAAAAATCGTTCACGGCAAAGTCGAAATCTTCGACGCCGATATTCTGCGGCTCTCCCAGGATCATGCGTCCAGTCTGCTGCTCTACAAGGAAGACATTCAATACCTTTGGGAAGAGGCCGGTTAACACACATGTCCAGCTACGTTGAAACCGCCGCCCGCATCGCTCGCGAAGCCGCAGTCATCATCGAGGAACTGCGCTTGCAGAACAGCGGATTTGAACTCAAGGGCGAGGCCGACCTGGTCACGATCGCCGACCGCAAGAGCGAAGTACACATCACCGCGCGTTTGCGCGAAGCCTTTCCCACCCATGCCATCATCGCCGAGGAAGGCAACAATACGCATTCCAATTCGGGCTACCGCTGGTATGTCGATCCCCTCGATGGCACTACCAATTTCGCCCACGGGTTTCCGGTTTACAACACGACGATGGCGCTTGAGAAGGACAACGAACTGATTGCGGGAGTGATCTACGACGGCACCAGGGACGAGATGTTTACGGTTGAGAAATCCGGCGGAGCGTATCTGAACGGCGAACGCATTCAGGTGTCGAAGGCAAACCGTCTCGAAGACTCGCTGTTCTCTACGGGCTTCCCGAGCCGTACACGTCACCAGAACATCAACATCCACTTTTATTACCAAGTGGCAATGATCACGCACGGGGTGCGGCGGACAGGTTCGGCCGCCATCGATCTGGCTTATGTCGCCTGCGGCCGACTGGAAGGTTTCTGGGAATTCGGCCTCAATC